>CAWLAW010000288.1:0-4938 GCA_963854885.1 Gammaproteobacteria bacterium
ACGTCACCGTCGGCGGCTCTTCGGCGCTTTTTAACGTGAACGGCGCGATAGTCAACGAAGGAAAGTTGACTGCAGAGCTTGGATCGGAATCCCTGGTTGTTAGTATCGACAATCATCATTTGTTCGACGTATTTACTGGTGCGCGCCTCACGCTCGAATCTATTTTGAATTTTGCGAGTGGCAACATTGACGTCGCTGATGCTGACACGCAACTAACATTAACAAATAATTTGCAAAACCTCGGCGCCGTGACAGTGCGCGAAACAGGCAAATTAACCGCGCTAAGTGTGACGAACCTCGGCGGTTTTACTTTACGCTCTGGCGGGATTGTTAATACTGAGAGTGTTCTAAACACTTCCGACTCCACGGTTCTCGTGACTGGGTTAAATACGGCACTGATTCTCACTGATAATTTTAAGAACGACGGTAGTTTAACGGTCACCGACCAAGGCACATTGAATGCGGCGAGTCTCGAAAATACCAGCGAGACGCAAATTTCGATCGCCGCAACCGTTTCTACGAATTCGCTCCGCAACACGACAACTGGGACTTTTACGGTCGGCGGTCCAATGACGACGGTGGCTGCGGCAGTTGCGATTGTCAATCAGGGCCTTTTTGAAGTTTCAAATGGCGCCGTCGTTAGTGCGTCGTCGTTCGATCAATCCGCAGGACAAACGACGATCGCCGGCGGCACGCTCGGCGGATTGAATCTCGGCGTTAATATTGCGGCAGGAGATTTAGTCGGATTTGGCGATCTATCAAGTGATCTCAACGTTGGCTTGGCGGGAACGTTGGCGCCAGGTTCGAGTCTCGATAAAACCAACGCATTTGACGTAGATGGCGCGCTACTACTTGGCGGAACACTGTCAATCGATATCGCAGGCAGCGCAGCGAGTGACTTCGATCGTATCGTCGCGAGCGGCGATATTTTGCTCGGCGGAATTTTGGACGTGTCGCTCCTCAGTGGTTTCGAACCGATCGTCGGTTCTTCGTTCGACATTCTACTCGGCAGTTCGGTTGCCGGTAGCTTCTCCTCAACTTTGTTCCCAGTTTTCGATGGGCGAACATTTGATATCGTTTTAGGTGCAGAATTATTTCGGCTGACAGTGTCGGCTATACCAATTCCCGCGGCGGTTTACTTGTTCGTACCGGGATGTCTATTGTTGTTCACGCGGCGCCGCTCCGAGTAGTTAAAGCGCCTTCATAGCTAGGATCTTAAAACTTCGAATCGAACCGCGGTCGTTAGTGCACGCTGCAAATAAACCACAAAGAACACGGGGTAAGAATAGGGAATGTCAAAAAAATATTTTCTCCGCGTCCTCGGCTCTGGCTTCCTGCTTCGCTCTACCTCCCCCATCCCTGGGGTCGTCCGTGGTTAATCTTATTCACAGGACGGGCCGCGGGCTTAAGAACTGACCTGTAAAGGCATATCAAATTCGTCGAGCGCAAAATTTTTGCCACTTCAGTCAGGATCCAGCAATTGAATTAAATCCCCCAGCTTTGTAACCGGCGGTAGACATTGATGCCCACGACAGACGTATGCCGTGATTGTGTCCTCGACCCGATGTTGTGCGAGCAAGCCCGGTAGTTCCAAATGATCGCTCGAAATTGAAAAGCATGAACGCCGCGGGTTGAATTCGCGGTTTAGCTCGTCTTCCCAGTGCGCCAGCTCTCTATCTTGGCCGCGCAAAATAATTGAAGTGGGTGGCATCAGAAATTCTTCCAAGGCGAGTAGCATCGCGTTGTGCGCTCCAGGGGCCTGGTTAATTGCCGGCCACGCCGCGGCTATTGTTCGTTCACTGGCGGTCAAATATCGGGTTTCGCCCAACAAATGGCCAAGACGAGCAAGACTCCATGCGGCAATACCATTGCCTGCCGGTAGCGCGTCATCGGTAAACGTTTTCGTGCGCAGGATAAGCGCTTCGTGATCGTGCGATGTGAAATAGAACCCGCCGTTTTCCTGGTCTTGAAAATTTGCCAACAGTGCCTCAGCTAAATCTATGGCGAAACGTAAATCTTTATCTCGCCACCGGGCAGCGAGACAATGTAAGAGGGCGTCGATCAGGAATGCGTAATCATCGAGATAGGCGTTAAGGTGTGCGTTGCCGTCTTTGTAAGTCGCAAGCAGTCGACCATCTTGCCATAGCGTTGCGAAAATGAAATCGATAGCTCGTTCAGCTCGATCGAGATAATCAGGTCGTTGGAAGACGCTACCAGCAATTGCCAATCCCTTGATCATGAGCGCGTTCCACGACGTGAGTATTTTATCGTCACGACTCGGTCGAACGCGCAGTTCGCGACGCGCGAACAAGCGCTTTTGAGACGCCTCGACGCGCTTTTCAATTAGCAACGCGTCGTCGCCGAGGACGTTTGAGATTTCCTGGAATTGCGCGGCAATTCGAAGGTGCCAGCGCGTTTCGAAATTCGCAGGTCTATCTAAGCCGAAACGACGAGCGAATGGCTCGTAGTCGTCGCCTAGAAGATCGCTTACTTCGGTCGTATTCCAGGCGTAAAATTTTCCTTCTTCGCCTTCGGAGTCCGCGTCTAGACTTGAATAAAAGCCGCCGTCAGGCGCCGTCATTTCCCGAGCGACCCAGGCGACAGTTTCGTGAACGACTTGCTCAAAGAGTGGATCATGATCGATTTGCCATGCGTGTGCGTAAAGGCCGAGCAACGGCCCGTTGTCGTACAGCATTTTCTCGAAGTGCGGTATCAGCCATTGGTCGTCCACTGAGTAGCGACAAAACCCGCCGCCGAGATGATCATAGATCCCACCGCTAGCCATCCGTTTTAACGTGTATGTAGCCATATGCAACGCATGGTCGTCGTGGGCGGCATCTTCGAGTCGATGGTCGCGAAGCAAACGCTCTATGCCGCTCGGGTGAGGGAACTTTGGTGCCCGCGTGAACCCACCGAACCGATGGTCGAATGCCCGACCCGCTTGTTCTCGCGCGAGTTTTAGCGGCGCGTCTGTTAAAACCTCCGATGGACCGACATCGTGTGTTTGGATTTGCGCAAGCGCCTGTAGCACTTGGACATTTTGCGCGCGAATGTCTGCCTCCCGCTCGTTATACACAGACGCGACTTGTGCCAACAGTTCCTTGAATGCGGGCAGGCCGTGACGCGCTTGCGGCGGAAAATAGGTACCGCCTAAAAATGGTACGTGGTCGTCCGGAGTCAAGAACATTGTCAACGGCCAGCCGCCTTGATTTTGGGTCAACAGGTATTGGGCCGTTTGATAGATTTTATCGATATCCGGACGCTCTTCGCGATCCACTTTTATATTGATGAATAACTCGTTCATCAAGCCGGCCGTGGCGTCGTCTTCGAAAGATTCGTGCGCCATGACGTGACACCAATGGCACGCGGAATAACCGATAGACAGCAAGATCGGTTTGTTTTCATCGTGTGCTTTGCTTAGCGCGACTGCGCCCCACGGATACCAGTCCACCGGATTGTCTGAGTGTTGTAAAAGGTAGGGACTCGTTTCGCCGCTCAATTGATTCAATAGTCCGTCCTTAATCGCTCTGTCTAGGGAAAATTGTTCGGGCACTCAATGACACGAATATCCGAGATGGTAAGTAAAACATTCTAGCGAGCGATCGGCTCGGTGGCGATATCAACGTGGTAGGATCCGCTCCTGTCATGATCGTGTTCCCGAACATTAACCCCGTTGCGATAAATATCGGCCCAGTTGCTATTCACTGGTACGGAATAGCATACATCGTCGGGATTGGACTCGGTTGGTTATTACTGACTTGGCGCGCCAAGGCGGTTGCTCACGGCTGGTCTAGAGACGATGTCGCCGATGTTGTTTTCTTCGCCGCGATTGGGGGCGTGTTGGGCGGCAGGGTTGGCTACGGATTGTTCTATAATTTTGCTGATTACGCTGCTACACCATGGCAAATTTTTGCGGTTTGGCGGGGCGGGATGTCGTTTCACGGCGGCGTACTCGGATTCATAATCGCCCTTGCGCTGTTTGCCAAACTCCGACGGCGCGGAATTCTTGCAACCACAGATTTCGTTGTACCTGCGGTCCCGATCGGACTATTTTTCGGACGTATCGCGAATTTTGTCAATCAAGAATTATGGGGCGCGCCCAGCGACCTACCGTGGGCAGTCGTATTCACACATCCCGCCGCCGGCGCATTAGCCCGGCATCCATCGCAACTTTACGAAGCCGTCCTCGAAGGCGTTGTGTTGTTTATTTTATTGTGGGTAGTCGCGGCGAAAAGCACATCAACCGGAATCGTCTCAGCGACGTTTCTAATCGGCTATGGCATCATGCGTGCTTGTGTTGAGTTCGTTCGTGAGCCGGACCAACACATCGGATATTTAGCCGATGGGTGGGTAACAATGGGGCAGGTATTGTCTCTGCCAATGGTTGCGATAGGACTATCCATACTTTTGTTCGTTAGATGGCGCGGCCCTGCATAGTTAGGATAGGTTAATGCAAGTTTATCTCGATTTACTTCGACACATTCGCGAGAACGGCGTTGAAAAAGGCGATCGCACTGGAACGGGGACGCTGAGCACGTTTGGCTATCAGATGCGTTTCGATCTGACATCTAGCTTCCCGTTATTAACCACCAAAAAAGTCCATATGAAGTCGATAATCTATGAGCTTCTTTGGTTTTTGCGCGGCGAGTCCAATATTCGCTATCTCAACGAACACGGCGTTTCGATTTGGGATGAATGGGCGAGTGAGACGGGTGAGCTTGGTCCAGTTTACGGTGTGCAATGGCGAACCTGGCGCGGGGCCGACGGTCGCGTTCACGATCAAATCGCAGACGTTATCAGCTCAATAAAAACCGATCCCGATTCTCGCCGCCATATCGTTAGTGCGTGGAACGTTGCAGAAATCGACGACATGGCGCTTGCCCCGTGCCATACGATGTTTCAGTTCTACGTTGCCAGCGGCCGACTGTCGTGTCAGTT
>CAWLAW010000289.1:0-4936 GCA_963854885.1 Gammaproteobacteria bacterium
TTCGGCGAAAAATGGTAGGCGGGAAATTACGCGCCTGCCGACTTTCCGCCATCGACCGGAAGTGCGACTCCGGTCATGAAATTCGCGCGATCCGAGGCGAGAAACGTAAACGCTTCGACAACATCGCCGTTTGTTGGCAAGCGTTTCATTTTGCTCCCGGCCGCGAACGCCTCGTAGGCGGCTTGCGGATCGTCTGCGCGATTAAAACCTTGCCAGCCCATGTCGTTATCGACCGTTGTCGGGCAGACACAATTAACGCGAATGTCGGGTGCGAGTTCCATCGCCATCGATCGAGTTAAGTTCGCCACAGCGGCTTTGGACGTGCAATAAACGGAAATATTAGCGAAGCCCATGAGACCCGCAATGGATGAGTGATTGATGATCACACCTTTTGATTGGCGCAATGCAGGGAGCGCTGCTTGCGAACAGAAGAACGCACTTTTGACATTGGCATTTAAGGTGACGTCCCATAGCGCTTCGTCGGTGTCCTCGATCGATGCGATTGGATAAGTGCCGGCGTTGTTAATCAGTACATCAAGACCACCCAACACGTCGAGCGCAGTGGCAACGACACTTTTACAACCGGCGGCAGTTGATACGTCACCCGGCGCACTTTGCAATCTGGATGAATTACCGATGGCCTCGATCGAGGCGGCCACCGATTCCTGTGATCGACCATTTATCGCGACATTCGCACCTTCGTTAACAAAGCGCCGGGCGAGCGCTTGGCCGATCCCGCGGGTCGAGCCAGTAATTAATACCCGCTTTCCAGTAAATTCCATCGACAGGTCCTTTTCTCATGCGTTTAGTCAACGCGTGCTGGGCAAATGAAAAGCCAATATAGCAGGCTTTGGTAAATCGCGAAGGACCACAAGAACGGAATGTCGGCCGTCTATTTTTTGCATCATCTCGCGTTGTATGACATGTTCTTTAGCAATGGAATGCAACGAACAACTTAAAGCACGTGTGGTCGAACGGTTAAACGAATTTAGCGTCAATGCAGCGGACGCAGATGCGGGCCGAAGTGCGGCCGTCGCGGTTGCGATCACAGATGGCGGGACAGGTGCAGACCTGCATGGCATGACGAGTTATGACGATTGGCAATCTCATGCCGCTTTGATTCTAACCAAACGTTCGTCCAAATTACGCAACCACCCGGGTCAATGGGCGTTACCCGGTGGCCGAATCGATAGTGGCGAAACGCCAGAGCAAGCCGCATTACGAGAGATGGACGAAGAGATTGGGTTAAAACTTGACCCAACTTGCATTATCGGACGCTTGGATGACTTCATAACGCGATCCGGATTTATCATGACTCCAATCGTCGTTTGGGTCGGACCGCATCGTGACTTTTCACCCAATGAAGATGAGGTGGACTCGATTCATCGCATACCAATATCTGAGTTTATGCGCGAAGACGCGCCGATGCTAAACGAAGCAGAGGGTAACGGCACTCCCGTCTTGCGCATGCCCGTCGGTTCAAATTGGATCGCAGCGCCGACGGCCGCAATCTTGTATCAATTTCGCGAAGTGTGCATAAGCGGCCTCGATACGCGTGTCGCGCATTTTGAGCAACCGGATTTCGCCTGGCGCTAATGTAGCGCTGCATCATCGCCCGAGTTTAGAACAGACTTTTTAGCCCTTTCTTCAGCGCGTCACCGACGTCACCCGCACCCGCATCTTCGCTGCCACCGAGCCCGGGAATTTTGAGTTTATCTTTTAGCAGGCTCGTAGCGGCTTTCTTCAATTTCGAACCCGCGAGCGCCGTACCTAACGTAGCCCAATCGGGCGCTATTTTTGGACTCGCCATCGGGCCACTTGCACGGATCGGCAACGGGATCCCGACGAGTTTATCCGCCGACGCGCCGCTTTGGCCTTCACAGGCTTTTACGAGTCCTGCTTTAACTAAGTAGTCGACCGTATCTTGCGGTAAATTCGCGCCGCCGTTGCCGGTCACCCGTAGTAACGGCGATTTAACATCAAGGTCGTCGTTAGTCGCGACCCCATCAACAAATACGATCGTTGCGGACATCGCGGAAAATTCCGTATCGCCGCTCAACGTCGAATCATCCAGCTTTGCGGAGAACGGCTTAAGGGCCGCGTTAGTACTCGTTGCTTGCACACCGAATTCAGCTGATACCCGAGTTAATGCAGTTGGATCCGCAGTCTCCGGCACAGCGCCGCCGAGCGCCATTAATTCTCTTCGATGATTTAACGGCCTCGACAATCTCCGACTTAAAATCGTTGCGGTCGACGACCAGTGGGACGATAACAATGGCCGCAATGACGATCACGACGACGGCGGCGATTAGCCCGAAAAACCATTGCATTTTATTTTATCTCTCTAGATAGCGATCGACTCGAAGCATCCGTTCACAATGCCAATTCCGTGTGGTCATCGCCGGCACTATGGGTGTAGCCGAAACGCGCGTCTTAGGACCTAAGTCCGTCAACCACAATGCCATTGCGTGACGAGTGCAATACATTCTAACGCTGAGTCCGGTGCGAGTACCTCAACGATGGTAGGTTGTCTATACTTGGCACTCATCACTAGCCACGAGGGACCTACCGTGACGATTGCAATCGACGATCTTAAAGTAAATTACGTGCCTATTCGCGAAGCCCGAAAAATGAGCGGATTACGCGTTGTCTTGGGTGCTTTCACGATACCCGGACCATGGCATGAAGCTTGTAAGGGGGTGCTGCACGTTAAAGGCTTGGATTACGTGGCGGTGCGGAGTTCAAACGAAGACGCGTCAGACGCGCAATTAGGCATGGACGATTCTCAGAGCGAGCTGCGCGACTGGACGTCACAATCTAGTGCCCCGGTCATTGCGTGGAATGATGAGCGTCCGCGCTCGCAATGGAACGATCAGCTTTTTTTGGCCGAGCGCCTAAACCCAGAACCGCGCCTGATCCCGAGCGATACGGAACAACGCGTTCGTATGTTCGGATTAGCTAACGAGCTCTTGGGTGAAAATGGGCTGGTGTTTAGTAAACGCCATCTAATGGTTGCCGGCCCTTTGGATGCATTGCCCGAGGACAGTCCGGACCGCGCGTTTTGGCTATTTCTCGGCGACAAGTACAACTACAATGAAGCGGTTGCCGCTGCGGCCGCCGAGCGCATTGCAGGGATTGTCGAAGTGATGGCGGAGCAACTGGCGGGGCAACATCGCCAAGGAAGCCAGTACCTTATCGGCGATTCACTGTCAGCACTAGATATTTATTGGTCGACGTGTTGCGGGATATTGCAACCAATGAATCCTGATCGATGTCCGATGTGGACTGATTTTCGTGGCGCCTATGGTAACGACAATCCGGTGATCGCAGCGGCGCTAACTGCAGAACTCGTGGCGCATCGAGACTTTATATACGAGACGCATCTCCAGTTACCCATCGTCTTTTAATCGCGTCCTAGTCTGGTGCTGGGACACTAGTGCCTGACATCGCTTTTAGTTGACGCGCGATATCGTCGCCCGCGCTCAGTGGGCTTACGTTCTTATCGATCTTAGCGATTACCCCGTTGCGATCGATGTAGAAAGTCCAACGCGACGCATAGCCGTGCGACGCAATAACCCCATAGGCGTTGGCGGTCTCTTTCGTCGGGTCGCTCAATATCGGAAAATTCGCCTCGTTTTTCATTGCAAAGGCCGTATTCGTTTTAACGTCGTCTATGCTCGCCATAAACACGGCAACATCATTGTCTGCAAGTACTTTGGCGATCTCACGGATCGCCACGCACTCGATCGTTCAGCCGCTGGTAAATGCTTTTGGGAACCACGCAAGCACCACGATTTTCCCGCCGTAGTCGCGCAATTCATGAATTTTTCCGTCCGAGCCAGCCAGCTCGAATGCGGGTGCCGGATCACCCACAGCTAAGTCGGACGCGCTTGCGCCAAATGAGGCGAGACTAGTAGCCAGGAGCACGACGCACAGTCGAATAAGCTGCCGAAGATTTGCATGCGGCTCATGCGCCCCCAGGCCTTGATCGAACGCGATAGATTGAGAATAGATTTTCGCCATTTTTCTTTTCCGCCTGTCTTTGTCGGGGCCATAGTTAGCAAGCAAGTCATCACATTATAGTGATAAATCTGCTCACGCCTTACCCAGCCTGAACCGCTTTTTAGCGCTGCACAAGCGCTCTATTGTACAAACGTCTATGGCGGCGCTAACATCTTCAGCGCGCCATGCAAATCCAATTAACACAAACGAGGGGCAACACAATGGCCTGTACAGTAATTCTAGAAATACAATTAAAATCTGACATGATCGAGACCGGTAAACAAACGTTTAAATCGATCTTACCGGACACTCGCGCCTACGATGGTTGCGTCGGGGTCGAGGTGACAGAGAATCAAGACCAAGCGGGAAACTTAGTACTCGTAGAAACTTGGGAAACTCGTGCCAAGTACGAAAAGTATCTTGGCTGGCGAGCTGAAACGGGTGCGTTAGAATCACTAGGCGCACTGTGTGACGGAGCCCCCAGCATCCGTTTTTTCGACCCGGTAGACGCATAAGCGGCTAGCCAATCGCTACACAGGTCTGGAGCAGATTATGTCGGAATTCCCATATGGAGAAGCCGTTGAGTTGACGCCGCGGGTGCGGCGTATAACCGCACCGAACTCGGGTCCGATGACCGGACCAGGTACGAATTCCTACCTAATTGGTCACGAGCGCATCGCGTTAGTTGACCCCGGGCCGGCAATCGACTCGCATATCGAGGCGTTAATTGAAACGGTCGGTGACCGCCTGAAGTGGATATTTGTGACCCACACGCACCGAGATCACTCGCCGGCGGCTAAGGCGGTGGCCACGGCAACAGGTGCGGAATTGATCGGCAACATTATCGACAATGACGGTTTTCAAGATCCGACATTTATTAATGCCCGATCAGTAGCAGACGACGAATGCTTAACCACCGACGAATTCACGTTGC
>CAWLAW010000290.1:0-4915 GCA_963854885.1 Gammaproteobacteria bacterium
GTCGATTGAAAAAAGTGCATTGTGTCGCCCCTGGAAGATTAAGCAAACGTCGGAATTCATCAAATTAAATTTCTTTGCCTTATTTCATTACTGGTGCTCGCCTCTATCGTATGGGCAAATCCGACCGTTGTTCGAATTGAACACAACGCGGTGCACTGTGTTGGACCCATTACTGCGATCGGAAACAATGCCGTCGAGGACGCAGTCGCATCGCAAAATGGCGCAATTAGCTGGCTTGTTATCACCTCCGACGGCGGCGAACTGAACGTCTCGATGGATCTTGGTGACTGGGTATTCTCCAATCAATTAAACGTAAGAATCGTTGACCATTGCTTTTCTGCATGCGCGAACTACGTTTTTCCGGCCGAACGGATAAAAATGATTGAGATCGGGACGCTGGTTGCATGGCACGGTTCCGCGGTTCGATCGATTCACCAAAGTCATCGCGAAATAAGTGAGGTGATCGATCGCGATATTCTGCCTTCTCTACTCGGGTCGCAGCGAGCACGAAAAAGATCAGAACTCATTGCGAATACGATAAGTTACCTGCGCACTGTACAAACGAGACAGGCAGAATTCTTCGCCAAAATTGGTGTGGACGAACGCATCACGACAACCGGAAAAAGCTCAAGCGCGGTGCGGGATTTTTGGTTTCTTTCGGAACAGTCGATGAACAGTTTCGGCATCAAATCCGTTGTCACGCCACCGAATTACGCTGCCACCGACACGTCCCGGTTCGGCAGGAACGCGATCGTTTTCATCGAGCACAATTTAGATTTTAAATAATCGATCGAGATTGGCGTGGAACTGACGCGAGTTATTCGAAACCGTTGTACTCCGGGAATGTGGTCCGCCGAATGCGAGGGTATCTGATTTTCAGCTGTTCGCAGACGGTTCCTCCATCCAGCCAGTTAGCGTTTCACGCAGCGCAACCTCAACCGGTAGATCGAGCTTGCGGACCCAGGCCCGAGGAACGAAAACGGTGAATCCACCAATTTGATAACTCATCGGAAGGTACACGGCAACGCGATCGTCATGACTATCTTCGAACCCGATCCCCGCAGTATCTTCGCGCATCAACAGGCCGATCAATGCAATGTCTTGATCGGGATGGTGCACGCTCACGACCTGACTCGCTTTGCCTTTATTATCCGACGACAAGAAGTTAGTTAATTGCCGCAAGGCGATATACAGCTCTTTTACCAGCGGCAAATGCCGCAATGGCGTTTCTACGAGGTTGTATATCCACCGTGTCAAACGCGAAGAAACCATCAAACCGAGCAGAAAAATACCGACGGCTCCAATGACGATTCCTAGCCCCGGGACGTTGCCGAGCTCGGGCATGGCAATCGCGAGAAAATCGTTTGAGACGCTGTTTAGCCAGATACACACGTGATAGACCGCATAGATTGTTATAAAAATCGGTAGGAATGCGAGAAGGCCCTTAAAAAAGGTACTCATAATTGCTTGCATCTACTTATCTCCGATAGCGTGATGTTGCCGATTTAGCAACGAAATCCCACAGCTACTGTGTCATCGGTCCATCGCTAACCTGTAGCGTAAAGACTATGGCGACGGCCGCGCTTCAGCGCAACAATTAGGCGCTAGGGTTTTTGTTCCTAGCAAACGAAATCTTGCCGCTTGCGAATAACGCAGAAGTAGTCATATTCAGGGTCAATAATTGAATCGTGCTGTGCGACTCGCGAGAACAATCTAAATGTCGTTTGCCAAACATCAAAAGGACCGGCAATTTGGCCCGCGATATTGCTGAGAAATGGCGGCAGATGGCACTTGGCAGAGCGATTGCAGCATCGTAATATATGTCGCTAATAACACAGATGTTAGCCACTTCGGGAGACGAAGATGACGCGCCCGCTTGAAGGAGTACGATTTGGATCGCACTGACATCGGTAACCCCGATTATTTTCACAAAGTCGTAGACTGCCAGTGGGCCTGTCCGGCCCACACGCCAGTTCCCGAATATATCCGCCTTGTCGCTGCCGGACGGTACGCAGATGCGTACATGATTAATTGGCGTTCGAATGTGTTCCCTGGCGTACTCGGACGCACCTGCGATCGCCCTTGTGAGCCAGCCTGCCGACGCGGGCGCGTAGAGGAAGAGCCGGTAGCTATCTGTCGCCTTAAGCGCGTTGCCGCCGACTTCAAGGGCGATATTCGTAAAAGGTTACCCACAGGGGTGCGGAAAAAGAACGGCAAACGGATCGCTTGCATCGGCGCTGGACCGGCCTCATTAACGGTCGCTAGAGACCTCACACCACTCGGTTACGAAGTCGTCATCTATGATGGCGAAGACCGCGCAGGGGGCATGATCCGCAGCCAAATCCCGAAATTCCGTCTGCCGGAACGGGTCATCGACGAGGAAGTTGGCTACGTTCTCGACCTCGGTGCGGAGTTCCGCGGCAATACTTGGGTCGAGTCTCTCAAGGACGTAATTGCGGAAGATTACGACGCGATTTTCGTTGGTACCGGTGCCCCTCGGGGTCGCGACCTCGAGGTTCCAGGCCGTAAAGAAGCCGCGAAGAATATTCATATTGGCATCGATTGGCTGTCGTCGGTTTCGTTCGGGCACATTGAAAAAATCGGCAAACGGGTCATCGTTCTAGGTGGTGGTAATACCGCGATGGATTGCTGCCGCTCATCACGTCGGCTTGGTGGCGACGAAGTGAAAGTTGTGGTGCGTTCAGGATTCGATGAAATGAAAGCGTCGCCATGGGAAAAAGAAGACGCTGCGCACGAGGACATCCCGATTTTGAACTTCCTAGTACCGAAGGAATTCAATCACGACAACGGCAAGCTCGCAGGAATGACGTTTGAAAAAGTTGCAGCTGTTTATGATGACAACGGCAAGCGCTCATTGATCCCGACTGGCGAGCCCGACGAACACATTCCATGCGATGACGTATTAGTCGCGGTCGGCCAGGAAAACTCTTTTCCCTGGATAGAGCGTGACATTGGCCTCGAATTCGATGAATGGGGCATGCCTAAAGTCGACAAACAAACCTTTCAATCTTCATTGCCCAGTGTGTTTTTCGGGGGCGACGCCGCATTTGGCCCAGAGAATATCATTTGGGCCGTCGCACATGGTCACGACGCGGCTATATCGATTGATAAATTTTGCCATGGCGAAGACATTTCGTTACGTCCTCCACCCATAGTCGAGTACAGCTCGCAAAAAATGGGCATTCACGAGTGGAGCTACGATAATGATGTATCGAACGACCTCCGCTACAAAGTCCCGCTGAAAGATTTGCGCAACGCGTTGGCAAGTATCAAAGTGGAAGTAGAGCTCGGGTATGACCAAAATCTCGCGGTCGCGGAAGCGGAGCGCTGCCTAAATTGCGATATCCAAACGGTATTCGATCACAATTTATGCATCGAGTGCGATGCCTGCGAGGACATTTGTCCGACGGATTGCATTAATTTCACCGCAAACGGCGACGAAGCCGATTTGCGCACTCGATTAAATGCGCCGTCGAATGATCTCGCTCAAGACCTTTATGTTTCTGACGACCTTAAGACCTTACGGGTCATGGTCAAGGACGAGGACATGTGCCTGCACTGTGGATTGTGCGCAGAACGGTGCCCGACCGGCGCTTGGGACATGCAAAAATTTCTGCTCGATATGGAGCACGCTGGGCCGAAATGCCGCGAGCCAAAAAAACGCCCCAAAGCAGCTTAGTGACAACAGCCAACTCTCACGGCACGCGATGCAGCGGTTTCAATCGTCGACTATGGCTCAAACAGAAATTCCATCCGATCGGGTTAGCCCATCGGATCGTACACTCATCACATCAATTCGGAACCATCTCCGGTTAGGTTAGTCATTCCTTTAACGGGACACACCACGAATGAAGAATATTCAAGCGGTTAACGATTTCGTCGTAAAATTCGCTAACGTTAATGGTTCAGGTTCGGCGTCGGCAAATGCTTTATTCGCCCGCGCGATTCTTCGTATGGGCGTTGCGGCAAGCCCGCGAAATATATTCCCGTCAAATATACAAGGGTTACCAACTTGGTACGAAGTGCGCATTTGTGAGCGCGGTTGGCAGGGTCGGCGCGGCGGCGTTGACTTGATGGTCGCGATGAACCCTCAAACTTGGGACGAAGACGTCGCAGAGATCGAATCTGGCGGCTACCTCGTTTACGATTCTACGAAAGATCTATTGCAGTCGAAATTCCGCGATGATGTTTACGCAATCGGGATCCCGTTGACCCAGATCTGCAACGACGCCTACACAGATGCCCGGCAGCGGCAATTATTCAAGAACATTATTTACGTTGGAGCGCTGGGCGCCTTGCTAGGTTTCGACCCACAAGTTATAGCGTCGCTAGTCGGGGAGCAGTTCAAGGGCAAAGAAGCGCTGATGGAATCGAACATTAAAGCACTCGCAATGGGTCGCGACTATGCGCTGTCCCACTTCGATTGCCCGATCGGTCTGCAAATCAAAAAAAGCAACTCGGTGGGCGATAAGATATTTCTTGAAGGGAACAGTGCAGCCGCGCTCGGCGCGGTTTATGGCGGCGCAACAGTCGCTGCTTGGTATCCGATTACGCCCTCTTCTTCGCTTGCAGAAGCCTTCGAGCGGCATTGCAAAACATACCGCCACGATAATAATGCTGGCCGCGCGAAATACGCTATTCTTCAAGCTGAGGACGAGCTCTCTTCAATCGGAATGGTCATAGGCGCTGCTTGGAACGGCGCACGTGCCTTTACGGCGACCTCAGGTCCGGGCATTTCGTTGATGCAAGAATTTATCGGATTCGCCTATTTTGCGGAGATCCCGTGCGTCATCTTCGATGTGCAACGCGGTGGTCCATCTACGGGAATGCCGACACGAACGCAGCAATCTGATGTGATGTTATGCGCTTACGCGTCACACGGTGATACGAAACA
>CAWLAW010000291.1:0-4911 GCA_963854885.1 Gammaproteobacteria bacterium
ACATCGCCACTTGGGTCGTGCGGCCTTTAAACGTGTGTTTCGGCCGCGGGCGGATCTTCGCTTGAGGTTGGCTGTAATACTTCCCCTCATGTGCCTCCATCACACCAGTTTCTAAAGCGTTGAGGATCATCGGTGTGGCTTCATCGAATCGACCTCTTGATTCGTCCATAGCAACGCCTGTCTGAGCATATTCAAGACGCGACAGTCCGCGGCCGAGACCAAGGACTAAGCGACCGCCGCTCAAATTATCGAGCAGCGCTGCTTTTTCCGCGACTCTCAGCGGTTGGGCATTCCAGGGGACGATAACCGCACCGGTCATGAGTTTTATTCGAGAAGTTTTCGCAGCCAGATGCGAGAGATACACGAAGTTATCCGGACACGCGGCGTAATCTTCGAAGTGATGTTCGACCATAGAAACGATATCGAATCCGGCTTCCTCTGCAAGTACCGCGCTGGCGATTTCTTCCTCGTACATTTGTTCATCGTCGACATCGTCGTATCCGAAACTTTGGGCGATTTGGCATAGGCCGATTTGTATCATGAGACCCCTCCCGTCACTCGTCGGTGACATTACAGTTTAATAATTTTCCCAAAAAAACCTTCTAGAGACGCACTCACAAGTGCGTTTAGATTTCACCTACGGATAAAGATCACCTTAAAACAATATTGTCCCTGGACCAAGTCCTAAGGCGTTGCTGCCCAATGCGGCCGCGTTATTGTCGAAATCGACAATTGCATGGTGAGACATCGTATGGAGGTTTTGGATCAGCGGGAGCAGCGGCGAGCGTTCATAAATTGCATTTGCCCCAGCTGCGTCAAATAATCTATCCGCGGCACGACGACAAAGGGTCACTGCGTAGCTTGCGCGCATTTTTAATTCGACGCGGGTTTGCACATCGAGGGGCCGGGCGAATTCGCCGGCGTGATCGAAAATTCTGGCAATTTCTTCAATTAATAGTTCCGCGCTTTGAATTTCCGCCCATGATTCAGCCACGCGGATCTGCACGGATGGTTTTTTAGCTTTCGTCGATCCATCGTAACGATCCTTACGGATCGCGGTTAACTTAATGAATTCGTCGTAAATACGCTGCGTCAACGCTAAGGTCGGGGCGGTAAGAAAGAACGTTAAGGTTGCTAAGACGGGAAGCTGATAACAAAACGTTTTATGCGATCTCGCATGGGGACTGCTACCGTCGAACAGCGTGCCTGTTGGCATCGCACGATGCGTAGGGACGAACGCGTCGTTAACAATAATATCTTTGCTACCAGTTCCGCGCAGTCCTAATGTATGCCACGTATCGTCGATTTCGAAATCACCCGCAGGGACAAGCACGTGCACGTGCTTTGGGTCATCTCTCGTCGAGTTTGATTGCATGGCACCAACGATCACCCACTTTCCATAATCGCAACCGCTGCCAAATTGCCAACGCCCGGTAACGCGAAAGCCGCCGTCTACGAGCTCCGCTTTGCCGTTGGATGCAAGCGATCCGGGGAGGATGGTGTCGGGATCGCTAGCGCGTAGTTCGTCTTGCGCTACTTCTGGATACATTCCTAAAATCCAGGTGTGAGCAGCTGTCACCATATATACCCAGCTGGACGCCGCGCAGCCATAAGCCAGTTCTTTGCCAACCGCATGCAAGGTCGAGATGTCTGCTTCAAACCCACCGATCCGGCTTGGCTGAATGACTTTGAATAAATTTGATTCACGGAGGATCTGCACAGCGTCGGGATGCAACATACGGCGTTGCTCGTGCTCGGCTTCAAATGGCCGCAGTTTTTCTGCTACTTGTTTCGCGCTCGTTACGAGGGTCTCTCGATCGGTCGAGGTACGCTGATTCATAGCCGTTATTCTAACCGGCCCAGCAAAAACGCGTCAGCCGGAAAGCGGGCAGTTTCTTTGGGGCTTGTGACGGTACGATTGGCTAATCGGAGTAGAACGATAAACGATGTTCGGTACTAACGTAGGAGTCTTTAGGTTGGAAGAAGATTAGCGATCGCGCTCAGCCACTTAGTAGCGATCGGACCAGTTCTATTTTTTGTTTAGCCTCGTGGATAATTTCTACGCTTAGATTTGGGGTGAGCCCGTTACCGGCGGGCTTTCTAAACGCCGGCAGATCATCCATCGGCGGAATGTCTGGCATTGCCTGTGTACCTATGAAGCTATGCAGTTGAGCGACGATGACGACATCAGCGTAGTCAGCTGCTCCTTCGGTGTCGCGCAGCCAATCGTCGGACGATTGTGCGGCGTATATCAAGCTATTTGGAAAATCCCATTTTTCGAGGATCATCGTACCAACCCGGGTACGATTCAGCGCGAGGAAAGCTTCTAGAGAGACGGGGTCGTCTGAGAGTTCCTGGACGTTTTGGGAGTAAGTGAGCAGCGGCAATGCACCGATGTCGTGTAGTAGTCCCGCAAGCAAAGCTTGCTCCGGCGCTAGCGTCTTGGTTTTGCTCGCAATGATGTAGCTAATCGCGGCTATTTCTGCACTGTGGCGCCACAGTTCGCCCATGCGTTTGCGTAGCAATGGCGAATCAGGGGTGAATAATTCATCTCCGCTCTCGGACGTTATCCCAAGCGCACGCTAGAGACGTCTCTAATCAGGCGGCTTGTGCCTTTTCTTCGAATTTGCGCAGTTCGAATTCCTCCAGCTTTGGCGCGGCCATCTCTTCTCGAAAGCTGTCCATCGACCACGGCCACATCGCGAGTTTGCCGAAATCATCGAAATACCAGCTTTTGCAGCCGGTCATCCAAATCGTCGAGCTCATTGAGTTTTGTAATCGATTGTTATATTCCTTAGTTAATTCTGCCTTGGGTTCGATTTCGTCGGCGTTACCACTCGTCCACTGTTCGAGGAGCTGGCCGATGTAGTCGAGCTGCAGCTCATTGATGCCGATCAGCGAGAAATTTCCAATTGGGCTATTCGGTCCCGTAAGCAAGAATAAATTCGGGAACCCTGGAACGGTAATGGTTTTATGCGCGTATGCACCTTGTGACCACGCTTCATCGAGGGTTAGCCCGCCGATCCCTGTCATGTCCATTGGCCGCATAAAGTTATGTGCGTGGAAGCCGGTAGCGAGTACGATCACATCGCATTCATGCAGCACGCCGTCGACCGTACGGATACCACTTTCTTCGATCTGTTTGATACCGTCCGTTACAAGTTCGGCGTTGTCGCGCTGCAACGCTTCGTAAAATCCGCCCGCAATAATGAGTCGCTTGCAGCCAGCCTGGTAGTCGGGGCGAAGCTTTTCGCGCAGCACCGGATCGCTAACCTTAGTTTCCAAATGCCGCTTGCATTGCCACGACACGAGCCACTGAATGAATTTATTACCGGTGACAAGGCGCGGAAAGAATTGGTTGAACGCGCTTTGATACCGGTCGTGAAGTTTCTTGGTCAACCCCGGGGTCGTGCGCAACCGATCTTTATCTCTGTCTGTATAGGTCTTGTCGAATAATGGATAAATCCACTGGGCCGAGCGTTGGAATAACGAGAGTTTTCCGACCTTTTCCGTAATGCTCGAAACAACCTGCGTCGCGGTCGATCCAGTGCCGATGATCGCGACTCTTTTGCCGCTAATATCGACGTTGTGATTCCATTGTGCCGTATGCCACATGTCTCCAGAAAATGTGTCGATACCATCGATGTCCGGAAAACGTGGATGGTGCAGAACCCCGGTTGCGCAGAGCACGAAATCTGCTTCAAGTTCGTCGCCAGAGTTCGTCGTTAGGCTCCATTGTCCTGATTCATAAACCGCGTTCGTTACTTCGGTATTAAACCGGGTGATTTTATCGATACCGTAGTCTTTGGCGACCCGATCGAAGTAAGCAAAAATCTCCGGACCTTTGGCAAACCGATGGCTGTATTCCGGATTCCCTGCAAATGAATAGGTGTACATATGCGCGGGCACGTCACAGGACAATCCGGGGTAGGTATTTTCTCGCCAGGTACCACCGACTCGATCCGCTTTCTCCAACACGACAATATTTTCCACGCCCATTTCGCGCACTCGGATCGCCGAGAGGATACCGGACATGCCCGCGCCGACGATCACGACTCGGGGTTGTCGCCCAAGGGCTTGGGATATTGCGATATCGGGTTCCATTTTGATTTTTGCGTTCATGGGCATATGTCCTGTGTGTTATTTCCGTACGACTAATGATTACGGGAAAATTTGTCGCAAAGTTAGCACAATTACCGCATTTTTTGCCAGTATTCCCCCCAAAATTGGACCAAATAAGAGATGGGGTCCGCGGGGGACGTTCTAAATTAGTTGAGAACCGAGACGGTAACCCGCACGCAGCCCGCGTCGTCCGATTGCGGCGGCGGTCGTCTGAATAGTTACCGGTAACCCGTATCGAGCAATGTCAAAATGAGAACTCTAGGCATAAGCCGCGACCAGACCGATCGCGATATTCTCGAGATTCGCGTCGACTTCCGGATCGGGGCAACACGGTGATAGTAAAACCAGTCGGGCTCCGGCGTCGATATACTCGTCCAATCGGGCCTTACAGTCGTCCGGATTTCCAGCGATCGCATACTTGTGCACGAGCTCGCTAAAGTCCTGTGCGTATTGCTTGCTTAGTGTCGCCGTCGCCATTTCGATAGCTTTGTTTCGATCTTCGTGCACGGTGGTAAAAATGAAAAGCCCTGGAGTAAACCCCGACATGTCACGACCAATCTCGGCGCCATATTGATTTATTTTCTCGATACTTTCGGCGAGCTGTTCGGGTGTATACATATAGGGAAGCCAGCCATCACCGTAGCGCGCCGTGCGTCGCATCGCGGCTTCTTTGCGTCCTGATATCCATATCGGTGGACGCGGTTTTTGAATCGGCATGGGTTTAAGGGAGAAATCGTCGAGCGTTGTATAACGCCCCTTATAAGTAACGTTCGTTTGGGACCAAACCTT
>CAWLAW010000292.1:0-4902 GCA_963854885.1 Gammaproteobacteria bacterium
AGGGACCACGATTGAATATTTCGGAGTCTTCGTGCGAATTGCGGATGCTGCCATACAATAATACGGAATACGATGCGAGAAATCGGCGTGAACTATGCGAAATGTTGGGGTGCAATTCTAGCAAGCTATTGGATTACGCTCACCTGTTAGACGGCAACCAAATTTTGACACCCATAGGGGCCGGGATTAGAGTCTCTATCCCGCCATTCCTGAGTGATTAGAAAATTATGGGACATCGACTGTCAAAAATTTACACGCGCACCGGAGATACCGGCACGACGGGTCTTGGAGATGGCGGACGCACCTCGAAAAATGCGATTCGCGTCCAAGCAATGGGCGATATTGACGAATTAAACTCATTATTGGGTGTCCTTCGGACACACTCACTGCCGAATGATGTGGATGACCCACTTTTAGCCATCCAGCACGATTTGTTCGATCTAGGTGGGGAAATTTCGATTCCGGGTTCTTCGTTGTTGCCGACACAGGCAGTTGAACGCCTGGAAAACACGATTGATGAGTGGAATAGCGAGCTGCCGGCGTTGAAAGAATTTATTTTACCGGGGGGTAGCCCCGCTGCAGCTCATTGCCATCTTGCGCGCGCAGTATGCCGGCGTGCAGAGCGAATCGTCGTTGAGCTTGCAAACACCGACGATCTCAACGACTCACTGCGGCGCTACGTGAATCGATTGTCCGACTTGTTATTTGTCCTCGCACGCAAGCTCGCGCGACACGACGGTGGCAATGAAGTTCTTTGGGATCGTTCGCGGCTTAAGGCGTAAACGTCATACCCTAACGTTCGCGCAATTCGAGAACCTGGCCGATTCGTTGCATATTCAGGCGGTTGAGAAACGACTGCCCGAGTAGCGCTTCGCGCGGATAATCTCCGTCGACAACGATACCTTCGACTCGCTTGATCGACAGATTTCGGATCCGAACCTCATCGAATATCACCCGATAGGCGGGTACCACCCCAGCGGCAGTCGTCACCCGAGTCGGCTGCCCGTCTACCCGATACAGTAGCCCGATCCGCTTTGCCGCGCTTTTGTTAATTGATACTGCGGTCGCGCCCGTATCGACCAGAAATCGGGTGCGATTGCCGTTGATTAACCCATCAACGACGTAGTGACCCTGCTGATCCGGGTAAAGCTTTAGGCTTTTCGCCTCAATTCCGCGAACGTAGTTGCTAACGATTTTGCCATCGAGCTTTAATGTCAGTTGTTCGCCGTGCAATTCTATCAACGCGTGATCACTCGAGGCTGATAGCAATTTCACGCCTTCTGGACTCGTCGCGCCGGCTTTCAGCATGCGCCGCTTACCGTTTATTGCCAAAACGGCTTTATTCTTAAACAGTGCAGCAGCGGCAACCTCGATCTCGGCGTCAGTAGCAAATACCAGTCCCGGCAATCCGAACGCGAAGCCAATCGTTATCACGCCCAGAGTGAGGGCGAAATTTAATTTTGTATTTTCGCTGTGCTTGGCCATGGCGATGACTGATAGAATTCGTTAAACCGGCGCGGACTATCGCTTTCCTTGCGCGAACGCGCCGCCTGAAGCTTGACTGTAACTTGGAAAACGCGATCCACTATGAACATAGCATGTTTAGATTTTGAAGGTGTCCTAGTCCCTGAGATTTGGATAGGGTTGGCACAACGGACCGGAATAGACGATCTGAAAGTGACGACGCGGGATATTCCTGACTATGACGAATTAATGACCTATCGGCTGGAATTGTTGCGCAAGCACAATCTTCGCTTTGCCGACGTCCAAGCAGCTGCAGACGCGTTAGAACCCCTTGAAGGAGCACAAGACTTCCTGTTCTGGCTGCGCAAGGAATTTCAAGTCGTAATCCTTTCGGATACGTTTTATGAGTTGGCCGGCCCCTTAGTAAGTAAACTGGGCTATCCGACAATGCTCTGTCATCGGCTTAAAATCGATGATGATAATCGCTTGGTTGGATACCGATTGCGACAAAAGGATCCCAAGCGCGCATCGGTTAAGGCGTTCAAATCCTTGAATTACAAGATATTATCGGCCGGTGATTCGTATAACGATATATCGATGTTGCAGGAATCGGATTTCGGCATGCTGTTCTGTCCGCCGGAGAAGGTTGTGGCGGATTTTCCGGAGTTTACGATAGCGCGCAATTACGCCGAACTGAAAACCGGCTTTACGCAGCAAAATGCCACCTATGCTTAACCCTTGCTTGCGCGATGCTCACGCGGCAAGCGGGTCATCGCGTTAATATCCCAGACTTGAATCGCCCAATCGAGAATTTCCCGCGTTGAACTAGCGTAGATTTCTTTGGGCGGGCGGAAACCCAGGAAATCGAGCGCTTCGGACAAAACGTCCGCTGCATTTAACCCTGCGATCGGTTTTGCGAACGATTGTTTACTCAATTTCGTGCCGCGCTCATTCAGCACGACCGGGATATGGCAATATCGGGGTGTTTCGTAGCCGAACAGGTGCTGCAAATGAATTTGACGACCCGTTGATTCGAGCAAGTCGACCCCACGTACGATTTCACTGGCCCCAAGGCGAGCGTCGTCAATCACCACTGCGAGATGATAGGCGTAATATCCATCAGCCCGTCGCAGCACAAAATCTCCAACTTCGGTAGCCAAGTTTTGCGTCTGGGGGCCGCGCGCGATGTCATCGAATGAAACGCATTTAGAACCCACCTTTACCCGTATCGTGCGCTCGGCCGATCCAGCCTTCAGACCATTGCGGCACGTTCCCGGGTAAATTTTGCCGCCGAGCTGTTTGCGCGTACACGAACACGAAAACGCGAAGCCAGCCGTATCCAGCGCCGCCAGCGCAGCGTCGTAGAATTCGCTTTGTTGGCTTTGGTAGACCACCGGGCCGTCCCATTCGAGGCCTAAAGATTCGAGATCGCTAAGTATCTGTTGCGCCGCACCCGACTGTTCGCGCGGCGGGTCGAGGTCGTCAATTCGTAGGTGCCAGACACCGCCTTGGTATCGTGCCTGTACATAACTTGCGATCGCTGCGACCGCTGAGCCGAAGTGCAAGCGTCCGCTCGGTGATGGTGCAAACCGTCCAATGTAGGAAGTTGTCGATGTTTGCGCGCGCACCGCGAATTTACCGAGTCGGTGACGATTCGGAGAGTTCGTCAACGTAAAGCGCAGTAGCACCGGCAATTGCAACGGGCATAGCGACGAAGTTCAAGACCGGAATCATGGTTAGAGTCATGACGCACGAGCCGAAACCCAAAGCGAGTCGCCGTCGAGTCCGCAATAGGTCTTTGACAACCGGAAACGGTTGATCATGATTACCGAGCGGACAGTCGATGTATTCGATGGCGAGCATCCACGCACCGAACAAGAACCACAACGGTGCGGCAATCACGTTGATTCCCGGAATCACAAATAAAATCAGACAGGGCACTGCCCAAAGCACGAAATAGACAATTTTCCGGAGTTCTGAGCCAATCGTACGCAGCAATTCTTGACTGACGACCCGCCAACTAAACGGTCGCTCGTCGAGTTGCCCGGTCAATTGTCGTTCAACAGCCGCAGCGAGCATACCGTTAAACGGGCTTGCAACGAGGTTTGCTAAAATTGTGAATGCGTAAAAAACTATGACGAGTGATGCGAGCGCAAAAATTGGCCATAGGATGAACCGCAGCCAATCCAACCAGCTGGGCAGAAATGTTTGCAGAACGTAATCGAGCCCGGCTGCGACGCAATAAATTCCTAACGAAAACAACACGATGTTTATGAGTAAGGGAATGATTACGAAAACCCGAATTCGCGGCTCGCGGATGAGTTTAAATCCCCGCCAAGCGTAGCCTGCGCCGACTCGGAGTCTGTTTGTCTGGTCAGCGCTGCTCATGGGAGATCGACGCGCTGCGGGGGCACCCAGTCTAGTGCTTGGTATTGTGCGGTGACAGTCGGGTAGGTACCGCCGCGGACATTGAATCTGGCCGTGACTCTAGCGAATCGCGGCGCGCAGGCGTCAACAATATCGTCCAATATCTGGTTTGTTATCGCCTCATGGAACGCGCCGTCGTCACGAAACGACCAGATGTAGAGTTTTAAAGCCTTTAATTCGATGCAAAGTTGCTCGGGTACGTACTCTAGTAATATCGTGGCGAAATCCGGTTGACCCGTAAGTGGGCACAGACAGGTAAATTCAGGTAAGTCGATGCGAATGGTGTAATCGCGCTCGGGTTTTGGGTTAGGGAAGGTGTCGAGATTTTTCGCCGGTTGACTGGTCACGATTCGTGAAAACTCACATTGATAAGCTTCGAGTACGATAGCACAGGCTGAAAATTTCGGCCGTGGCACGTAGCCACTTGACGGATTTTTTCGCGCCAAATGATGTGTCCACGGCGTCTCGAACGGACACTTCGGTTCAGCGCAAATTCACGTCCTCGGTGCGGTCCGAAAGTTATCCCTTGCGTGGGCTCGTCGATCGCAATGAAAAATAATCATATTGTATATAAAACAGTCATTTGAATTAATTATCTAATGTACTTTATATTATTATGCGGTGCGTTTCGCTTAGGGTATGCTCTGCGTCCTATGCGCATTACAAAAATTAAGCTTTCCGGCTTTAAATCTTTCGTCGATCCAACCACTTTAACGTTGCCCGGTAATCTTACGGGGGTTGTCGGTCCAAATGGCTGCGGCAAATCCAACATCATCGATGCCTTAATGTGGGTGATGGGCGAATCGTCCGCGAAACAGTTACGCGGCGAGTCCATGGCCGACGTGATATTCAATGGTTCCAATTCACGAAAACCCGTTGGCCAAGCGTCTGTCGAGCTAGTTTTCGACAATTCGGACGGGACGCTGGGCGGTCAATATGCCGGATATGGCGAGATCGCAATAAAACGAGTCGTGACGCGTGACGGCATTTCCAGCTACCAATTGAACGGCG
>CAWLAW010000293.1:0-4899 GCA_963854885.1 Gammaproteobacteria bacterium
TGAAGACGAATTTACCGAAGTAAGCCCGTTTCTCGATACCTTACCCAAGACACAACAAGAGGCGCTTAGCCTAAAAGAAGATGCACTAGGCAATCCGCTCTACGTTGGCACCCTGGTCTCACAAGACGGCCGCGGTACGATGATCGCCATTCATTTCGACCCGGACCTGAATACCGCAGAACTCGGTGCGATCGTCGATGAGATCGCGTTAGCCTCGAAAGAAGAAGCAGGTGATGGCGTCCAGGAGTTCGTCACTGGGCCTATCGTTGCGCGGTTGGAGACCGGACGCACGCTGTTTAACGACGTCGGACTGGTCTTTCCGTTGGCCGTGCTGGCGACCTTTCTGGTCAGTCTCATTGGCCTACGGTCGCTGCCCGGGGTGTTACTACCATTGTTGATCAATGGTTTTTCGTTGCTCGTGACCATGACGATATTTATCCGTTGCGGTTACGCACTGAATTTTGTCACCGTTATCATGCCGCCGGTCGTGTTCGTCGTTGGTTTCGCCTACGCCGTTCACGTTGTTAGCGATTTCGAACGCGCTTTCAGTTCAGGACTTGCTCGCGTGGAGGCGATAAAACATTCGCTGAAAGACGTGTTCATGCCGCTAACCCTGACTGCGTTCACAACCGCTATTGGGTTCCTTTCTTTAATGATGAGCAATATCGAGACGATAAAAGTCTTCGGTGCGTTTTGCGCCATTGGCACGGTTTTGAGCTGGCTGTGCGCGGTAACCTTGGTGCCAGCAGGGCTCTACTTGCTGCCGGCCAGAAAATCTTCCGATGCGTCCGGCGGATTTTTATTATCGCTTGCGCCGAAGCTCGCCAAATTCGATTTAGACAATCGCAAAGCCATTTTGAGTGCTGGGTTTATCGTGGCTGTAGTTTCGGTTCTATTCACGCGGCAGATAAATGTTGGCACGGACTACTTGCACAACTTTCCAACGGGTAGTGACATTCGGCGGAATTTTGCCGAGGTGGGTAAGACGTTTTCTGGCGCCGTGCCTTTACAGGTACTTATCGAAAGTGACGTTCCGAATGTGTTTAAAAATCCAGAAGCCTTGCGAGCACTAGACTCGCTGCAAGTCTGGCTTAAGCAGCAACCAGAAATTGGTGGCGCGGTTTCTTTCGTCGACTACATGCGCATGCTGCATCTAACGTTCGTTCCTGACATCAGTCCGGCGGACGCAATTCCTGGCTCATATAATTTATCCGATCAACTGCTATCCCTCGGTGCGGATGATGACGTCGATCGGTTTAGTGATGTACGTTACAAAAGCACGTTAATGCATGTGCAATCGACCGCCGTCAGTTCCAACGATTTGATCGCGTTGGTCGAACGCATCGAAGAACGTCTAAAACAGCTGCCCGAACATTTGCGCGGTAAGGTTACCGGTAGTTCCGTATTACTCGCTCAAACCATGGATGAAATTACACGCGGCCAAATCGTCAGCTTATCTGGCGCGTTATTACTGATCTATTTAATTTTATCGATACTGTTCGGCTCCTTAAGAGTTGGCGCGGTCGCACTGATCCCAAATTTGTTGCCCATCGCGGTATTTTTCGGGATCTTGGGTGCGACCGGTATTACGTTAAATCTGGCGACGAGCTTAGTGGCAACCGTCGCGCTTGGTATCGCGGTAGACGATAGCATTCACTACTTCTCGCGATTTAATACCGAGTCGCGGCGCCTTGCGAACGAAGAACTTGGGGTCGAGCGAGCGATTTCAGCAATTATTCGCCCGGTCACATTTACCACGGCTGCGCTGTGCGCAGGGTTTCTCGCCCTAATGGTCAGCGATCTGCAAAGTCAGGTGGAGTTTGGGATCCTTGCCGCCTGCACGTTATTTGTCGCCTGGCTAGTCGATCTAACCTTAAGCCCGGCACTCAGCAGCGGTCTGCGGTTTGTTACATTATGGGAAGTACTAACCCTCGACCTCGGCGAAGAACCACATAAGAAGATCGGGTTGTTCCACGGATTGACGCATCGTCAAGCGCGGATCGCAGCGTTGTTTGGTCGCATCGAACCCTACGAACCCGGTGGTCGGATCATGTCGTTTGGCGAGCAAGGCCACGAGATTTGCATCCTCATCGAGGGCGTCGTTGTCGTTAAAGTTTCACGCCCGGAAGGCGATCGAGTGATACGCGCGCTGCACCCAGGCGAGGTATTTGGTGAAGTCGCATTGTTCACAGGCAAACGCACGGCGAATATCGATGCGATGACAGATGTCCGCGTATTGTGGTTAAACCAAGAAAGTCTTCAACGGATCCAATCGCGCTATCCGGCGATTGCGGCGCAGCTATTTTGGAATCTCACCGGCACCGTGTCCCATCGGTTAGCTGATATTACCTCTAGGGTTTAAACGTGATCGTCGCGCGCGACTATGCTTTGCGTGCCGCTATTTAGTTTGAGCCGGATTTCCGATCGATACACGGCTTGCCCTAGACTGGCAACGTGTTAACCGCTATAAATCACCCATGAACGGACCACTCTCTGGATTTCGAATCCTCGATCTATCGCGCGTGCTATCAGGCCCGGCGGCAACCATGTTGCTCGCCGATCAAGGCGCGGATGTCATTAAGGTCGAGCCGCTTGCGGGCGATATCACCCGGCATATGGGGGCGGGCAAGAACGGCATGACGGCAGGCTACCTGAATATTAACCGCGGCAAGCGGGCCATCGCGCTCGATTTAAAATCCCCGGTGGCGATTGAAATCGTTAAAAAACTTGCCGAAAGTTCCGATGTCTTTGTGCAGAATTTTCGTCCTGGCGCCATTGACGGTATGGGCCTAGGCGCGGATGTTATCCGCAAAATCAAACCCGACATAATTTACGTATCGATTAGCGGATTTGGCGATGTTGGACCGTATGCGCATAAGCGCGTTTACGACCCCGTGATTCAAGCCTTAAGCGGTATCACGGATATCCAAGCCGACAGTGAGACAGGGCGGCCGCGTATGATTCGAACCGTTATTCCTGACAAAACGACCGCCTTGACCGCCGCACAAGCGATCACGGCAGGGTTGTTGGCTCGTGAGCGAAACGGCGGCAAGGGCGAACATATCAAACTCGCCATGCTCGACGCGATGATCGCCTACCTGTGGCCCGAGGGCATGATTAATCTCACCCTTGTCGATGATGAAAGGGCGCCCGGAGTCGGGCAAATTGCGCAAGATCTGGTGTTTAAAACGACCGACGGTTACATCACCGCCGGCGCCATGTCGGATCTCGAATGGGCCGGCATGTGCGCGGCACTCGAACGTCCGCAATGGTTGGACGACGAGCGCTTTAATACCACGGCAAAGCGGTTTATAAACGCAAAAGAACGACTAGCCGAAACTGCGAAGGTGCTAGAAACTCGCGGCAACGATGAGTGGCTGGCGCGACTCGACGAAAATAGTGTGCCGTGCGCGCCAGTTCTCATGCGATCTGAAGTGCTAGGCCATCCGCAAGTACAAGCGAATGAATTGATCTCGGAGTACGATCACCCTGCGATTGGTCGGGTCCGGCAACCCCGATCAGCGGCGCGCTTCGAACACGCTGAGCCCGACCTAAATCCCAAAGCTGCACATTTAGGCGAGCACAATGGAGAAGTCTTAGCGGAGATCGGTTATTCAGAAAGCGAAATCCAGGAGCTCACAAATTCGGGCGTTTTATCAGCTTAAGCGCTAGAAAGTTAGCCAACGGCTGAGTTAATCGACGCCGATCGCCCCATCACATATCACCTGAATCCTAGCTCGCCTTACGTGCGGTGCCGGTAAAATGCTCGACTAAATCAGGCGACAATTTTTCCTCACCTTTTGCTGCAGCATGTTGCTCCATCTTGGCACGCACTGCCGCGGTAAGCTCGCCCTTGAACTCATCGTTATTCTCACGCAGCCACTGCTCAGAAGCGATGCGATTGCGGTTCAACTGGTTTATTTTTGGGATCGCGTAACGCGCAATCAATTCATACGACCGCTTCGTCTGCGCCCAATCTGCCCAATGGTGATCGAGGTTCAAGAAACATCCAAAACCGCCAGACTGTTCTTGCATGCGATCCATTTGAGTAACAAAATCGTCGGGCGTTCCAATTACGGCGAACCCGGTCGAGATCATGTAGTCAATCGGATCGGATCCCGGCGGCGGCGCGAGCGGTATCGCCGCTACTTTTGTCATGTAGTCGATCCACCGTTCAAGACCAAAGCGAACGTTTTCACGCGCTTTCTCTCGCGTTTCTGCAATATGCACGGGGCCAACTAAGCGCCAGTTAGACCGATCCATTGTTTTACCGTGGTCGCGAGCGGCCTCCTCCGCGATCGCCCAGTTCGAGGCAAGCGCGTTAAAAGCACCGGTTGACGTTGCTCCGATCGATAGCAATCCAACGCCATGTTTGCCCGCCGCGGTTGCGCCGGTGGGAGACACTTGGCTGGCGACCGCGATCTCAACACCGCGCTCGTTGTAGGAAACAAACTGGAGTTGTGCGTCGCGCAAGTCATACCAATCGCTTTTCGCAGTGACTTTCTCGCCGTTTAGTAAGCGTACTAACGGATCGATCGCTTCGTCCATTTGGTCACGCGCTTTGGCTGTGTCTAAGCCTTGCATGTGGGAGTCCGACGGTAAGGATCCCGGTCCGACCCCGAACATCGTGCGGCCTTTCGTATGATAATCAAGCTGGCGAATTCGATCCGCAAGCGTATAAATATTGTGATAAGGCAAGGAAGACACGCCCGTGCCGAGGCGAATATTCTGTGTGCGTTGCGACACCGCGGCGATGAACAATTCCGGGCTGCTGGTAATCTCCCAACCACCAGAATGATGTTCGCCGACCCAGGCTTCGTCATATCCGAGTTTGTCTAACCATACAACCCGATCCATGTCTTCCTCGAGAGCCAGTGCGGGATGCTCTTCCGGTGGTGT
>CAWLAW010000294.1:0-4879 GCA_963854885.1 Gammaproteobacteria bacterium
GCAGGTGCGGACGGCGGCCCTATGTTTGGCGTATTCAAACCGCTCGACGGTAACCCCGCAACGGTCGGGAACGGTGTAATGATCTCGCTTGCTGCAGAAAACCCTGCCGCGGTCGACAAACTATACGCGAAGGCGATGGAACTCGGCGCTAAAGATGCAGGCGAGCCGGGTGTCCGTATGGATCCATTCTATATCGGTTATGTGCACGACTTGGACGGCCATAAAATCAACTTCTTCTGTTCAAAAGACGCGTAATTCAAATTACCGCGTTTCGCGCGATTTATCGTCTTCACGGTGAACCATGCACGGAACGTGGCCGATTTGTCGCTCCGTAACAAACTTCCAATCCGATAGCCGAAGCGAAGTAGATTCCAGGTCAAATTACAACGCCCTGGAAATATTTGATCTCAGCTCACAGGTTAGTTCTTAAGCCCACGGTCCGCTATGTGAACAAGATTTACCACGGACGACCCCATCCACGGGGTCGTCCGTGGCTAATTTGCAGCGTTCAGCAACGACCGCGGTTCGAGTCGAGGCTTTAAGATCACCGTATGATTCTCAGCTAATTTACAGCGACAATGTCGATTCGATCTAGGCGCTGTTCTTAAGACCTAAAACTACGCGGCCACAGGCGTTTCGACGTTATAAAGTTTTCTCGCGTTATCCCAAAGAATTTTATTGCGGATCTCATCAGTGCACGACTCGAGTCCAGTTTGTATGCAACGATGAACGTCGTCGCCATATAAAGATGTGGGATGTGGGAAATCTGTTTCGAACATTATGTTGTCGACTCCGACCGCTTCAATTAAATGTCTCGGCGCGGTTTGTTCAAACCAATAACAAGCGTACACATTACGTGCGAAATACTCGGACGGTAATAGTTTCAAATCCGGGCGTTCCTCTCGCACGCGATTGCCTTTGAATTGGTAATCCAACGCTTCAAGGACGAACGGCACCCAACCAATGCCGCTTTCGACAGAGACGAACTTAATCTCTGGAAAACGCGCCAGAACCCCTGACATCAACAAGTCACAAAGTTGCGAACCATTGTTCATGAACAAGTTAACTGACAATTCCGCAAACGTTGCCATGCGTCCGTAGGTTTTCATTTTCTCGCGACTTAAGCCGCCTTCCATGTTCCCCGAGCCAATATGAAAGCTCACCGGTAAATCACATTCTACTGCGACAGACCAGAGCGGATCCCAATGCGCATCGCCGAGTATCGGTTGGCCAAAAGACTGCGGTTCTCCGGTGAACAAAATGCCACGGTGTCCCATGGCGGCGCAGCGACGAACTTCCGAAACTGCGGCGTCTATGTCCCAAAATGGAGTCGACGTGATCGGCAGCAAGCGACGCGGATCGGCCGACGCCCATTCTGTTTGCCAATCGTTGTAAGCCGTTACGCAGGCAAGCATGAGCTCCGGGTCATCTAATCGCAAAAATTGTTGAGCACCAAAGCCACCGACGTTGGGGTACAAAACCATTGCCCAAATTCCCATCTCGTCCATGTATTTCAAACGCGCATCCGCGTCGAATGCCCCGGGGTGGATGTCTGAGTAACCCTTCGGCGGTTCTTTCATGTCCCCAACCCCAGCCGTCGCCGTTAGGCCGATCGGCACCGTACGTTTGCCACCGATCATCCACCAATCGCGCCCGCGGTCGTCTTTCTCTACCCGCGGCCCAACATCCCGAAAGCGCAACGGTAGCCGCTCGGTCCATAAATCCGCGACTTCCGTCACATGGGTATCAACGTCGATGATTGTGTACTCGGCCATGGGTGTCCTCTGTGTTCGTCGAACTTGAATTCAAAGGATACCCGGAAACTGCGTAACAATGCGGAATTTTAAGGCCTTATCGGCGTACTAGCGCTCGTAACTCGCGGGGAAAGTGGCTGCGCCGAGTAAAACATTAGGGACCAGATGACGAGAGAATTGGGGGTTTTTAAACGCGATCCGGCCCCGCAATGGCAACTGCTTTCACGTTCTAACTTTTCGCTTGAAGTTTTCTACGCCGTCCGAGAGCACCCATGCCAAATAACCCAGACAGTAGTAACGGCAGCGCTGCCGGCACCGGAGCCGTTAGCGCGACTTTATTTAGAATGCCACTGCAACCCGCGTTCCCGTGTCTAGATCCGAACGGACATCGATGGCCCACCCGCGTATTGCTCGCAAAAACGCCTGACTAGTGCCAGACCGATTCCGCTGCCGTCAGAATTTCTATGCTGCCCCCGATTGAATCGGTCAAATAACGAGGCTTGAGTCGTTCGATCGATACCCGGTCCGTAATCCTGAATAATGACTTCGTCGTTCTCTACGAAGATATTGATTTCATCCTTGTTCGTATATTTCACCGCGTTCTTCAAAATATTACCAATCACAATTTTGATGACTGCAGTGGTTTTGCGCCGACAGAAAGTGAATCCGTCGAGGCGGGCGTTAGATGACGACCACCTAATTACCCACTCGAAGTAGACATTTCGTTTTTCGGTACGCGCCAAACCAATGTAACCACCGATGCGCCAGGCGCACCGGGGTTCGAATTGCAGACCGCCGCCCAGGAACGTATTCGCGCGGATTTTGAAATCCAATTCGATCCGAGCGCGTGGCTGTCGCTACGAGCGCACTACAATTTAATCGATGCGCAGATTCTCAACGATCAAATTATTCGCAGCGGCACGACGCCGGCGTCGTGCTAATCTAGATACCTATTCTGCAAATGTTCGTGGAACGTTTTAGTCCCTTGAATTCGTCGCACTACGTCACAATTAGTCTGTTAGCCGCGTTATTGTTCGGACCAAACAGCACCTCGGCCATTCAAAACGACACGCCGTCGACCGGTTGTCCGATGGTTGGACCGGAACAACGATTATCCGATACAACCGGATCGATTGGTTTTATGGCAAATTTTCGCGGCACGAAAGACTCCATTGCCAGCGTCGCTAAAGAGCTTTTGCAACGAGCAATGGTGCGTAAGGCTCAATTTCATTGCGAAGCTGAATGTCAGCCTCGGATGAGTGAAGTTATCTATCGCGTAGAACCGATAGCATTCCAGCCGCGTTCGAAGCAACGCCCAGAGTGTCTCCAACTCGAACAAGATACCGCCACCGCACCGTTTGAATTTGGTGAGTTGAGTTTCACCGCGCTGGACGACCTCAACGATTGGATCATGGATTTTTCGCGCGGCAAAGGTGTCGAAGGAAAGAAACTCTACCGTCAATGCTCTTCAAACTGCAGTCCGCGTTACACTTTTCGAATCCGCGGTTCTCAATCCACCCGCTATTGGATCACAGCCGAGGTACTATGCGGACTTGCACGCGATAAATCGAACAAGCGTTACGCTTTGTCGACAGCGATACGGTTAGACTGTGATACCACGTCCGACGTAAATTACTAGACGAGATCTCCATGTCCGAAGCTACTTTACCTGCGCCCAAAAATCCCCCAACCTCGACGCAATTCGGGGTTTGCCTGTTACCGACGGATTTGACTGACGGGCCGGTTGAACTGGCGCGCGCCGTGGAAGAGCGGGGGCTGGACATGATGTTCTTCGCCGAGGGCAGCCATGTACCGGTTAAACATACCAAGAATTCTTACAGTCGTAGTGGCAATGTCGAACCGTTTGCACGAATGTACGATTCGATTACGGCCTTAGCAGCATGCGCAGCGGTGACATCTCGAATAAAACTTGGCACGGGGGTCTGTTTATTAACCGAGCGAGATCCAATTATCACCGCGAAAGCCATCGCTTCCCTCGATCAAATTTCCGACGGACGAGTTATTTTTGGCGTTGCGGGTGGATTTATTCGCGAGGCGATCGAAAACCACGGTTGCTCGTTTAAAGACAGATGGCCGATTGTTCGCGAGCGTGCGCAAGCTATTCGGGCGATCTGGAACAATGATCCGGCCGAGTTCCACGGCAAATATGTCGATTTCGATCCGCTGGTATCGTTTCCTAAACCACGGCAAGCCGGTGGACCACCCCTGTACATCGGTTCGAACTCGGCGAAAGTACCGGCGCGGGTTGCTGATTATGCAGACGGGTGGATGCCAATCTACGAACGCTACGAAGGCGACGCGATCGCAGATTTACGTCGTGCGTGCGACGACAAAGGGCGCGATTTCGCCGAAATGACGCTGCATCTGTTTGGCGCACCGCACGATGAGAAAATCATCGACGACTTTATCGTTCGAGGTGCGCACGGTTTCATTTTCCTCGTCCCCTCGGATAGTAATAATTATCTAGAAGAACTCGATAAGGCGGCGGCCATTGCCGATCGCATGCGTCAAAATGTGAATCATTGAGCGGCAAACATGAGTATTAATATCGAAGAACTGGATTACGAAAACACGTCAATTGGCGAATTAATCTTAAGGCGGCGACGCTTCCCGATCCTTGGGGAGTTAGATATTTTCGAAGTCATCCTAAATGATGAGTTTTTGATGTCGAGCTTATTTACGGCTGGCGAAATCGCTCTCTCAAAACTAGGGCTTGAGTATACCGACGCACCGTCGTTAGACATCATCGTTGGTGGCCTAGGCCTCGGTTACACCGCCGTCGCGGCGCTCGAAGATACTCGTGTGTGTTCCATGACTGTGGTTGAAGCACTCCCGAACGTCATTTCGTGGCACGAACGCGAATTACTGCCGGTCAGCGCTCGCATGACTCGAGATCCGCGCTGCAATTTTCACCAAGGGAATTTTTTCGATTTGGCTCGTGATCAATTCAAAGGGCTGAGATCGGACGGTTCCCCCCAAGCGTATCATGCCGTGCTACTCGATATCGATCATTCTCCGGATCGTGTATTACACCCTTCGAACAAATCATTTTATTCAGTGGAAGGGCTCGAGAAATTAAGTGAAACGCTACATCCGAGCGGCGT
>CAWLAW010000295.1:0-4873 GCA_963854885.1 Gammaproteobacteria bacterium
GATGCGGCGGAACCAAACGACGAGTTTATTCAACAAGGGCTCGCCAGATTATTCGAACGCGACGGCGTTGAAAGCGAGGAGCTCGATTTCGACCTGTCGGTGATCGACGCTGAACCAGCGCCTGAGGAAAACGCGCAGGAACTCTCCGCGGAATTGATGCCGTTCGTGAAGCAGGTAACGGAGTTCGACCTCGGCGACTGGGTAGAATTCGACAATGAAGACGGTTCGACGATTCGATCGCGATTCACCTGGATTAGCCCCGCGACCGGACGCTATTTGTTCACAACACGACAAGGCAAGAAAGCCCTAGATACGACGTTAACCGGCCTCGCCGACCAGTTTTCGAAAGGCGTCGCTCGAAAAGTCGACACGCAGCCGGATCCGATTTTCGATAGAGCCATAGGCAACTTGATGGACAAACTTGAAGCGCGACCAAGTGCGGCAGGGCAGCCTTTGGCTTCTGACAATTTTGTTCGGTAGGCGTGCTTCGTCAACTGCAACGAGAACTGTGAAATGCATCAACAAATGGGGCATTCACGCGAAATGAACGACACAGGCGTTAACAATTGCGCAATACTTTAAAAGAGACGATCGACATCTCGATCGTGAACAGCCTAGTTGCAGCGACCTTCGGCCTTGGCGGCGACATCGCCCGAACAGAGAAAACGGAGGCTATATTGACCGTTGAGCTGACAGCCGTACCGTTACCGCCAGCGGTCTGGTTGATGGGCATGGCTATTGCTTCGCTTGTTTCCGTCGGACGACGTGAAGCCCAATAAAAAACCGACAAACTTAAAGCTTGGGCCGCCGGCTGCGGCTCAGTGAAGTCGGATGAGATTTTGCACACGGCAACTAGTGCTGCAGTTAATCCTTGACTCAATCCCAACGACCTAGCGCACATCAGCCCATTTCTAAGCTAGGGTCCAACGCCATGCGCGCTATACTAGCGACGCGATTGTCAATCTATAACGAGCCCAACAACCCCAGCAACCCGTGCCCAGCAAATCTGCCCAGGAAGATGACACCGTTGTCCTAAACGCCGAGGGCCTATCGAGCGCTTACGGCGATCGGGGAGTCCTACATGACGTCTCGCTGTCTGTAGCGAAAGGCGAAATCTTCGTCATCATGGGTGCGAGCGGCTCGGGTAAGACTACCCTACTACGCCATTTGATCGGATTGAGCATGCCAAGTAGCGGTGAGGTCACACTGCTCGGAAAACGCCTATCGACCATCAACAAGGATGAATTGTACGAATTGCGTAAGCATATCGGGGTCGCCTTTCAAGGCGGTGCGCTGATCAACTCGATGAGCGTGATCGAAAACGTCGAGCTACCGCTGCGTCAACATACGGCACTCGATAATAGTACGATCAGGATCATGAGCCGCATGAAGCTCGATATGATGTCTTTGGATGATGCGGAAAATTTAATGCCAGCACAGTTATCAGGCGGCATGTTAAAGCGCGCCGGACTCGCACGAGCTGTGGTGATGGACCCGCATTTGTTATTTTTCGACGAGCCGTCCGCTGGACTCGACCCAGTGACCTCGGCCGAGCTTGATGAATTGATCATCGGCCTGCGCAATGCTTTAAGAATGACGGTTGTCGTTGTCACCCACGAACTTGAGAGCGCGCTCAAGATCGCCGATCGCATTATGGTCCTCGACGAAGGCCGAATTGTTGCGCTCGGAACGGTCGACGAAATAACGCAATCGGCAGATCCCCGTGTTCAATCGATGCTCCATCGTCAGGTGCGTGCTAGGCGACCAGGCGATGAGGCGTATCTCGATCATCTCACCGAGACAGATGAACCCTAGGCCCATGTGTGTACGCAAACGACGAACTGCGCCAACTCGCTCGTGCCGCGTAGCCCGGCGCTTTTGTTCGAAACAAATAGTAAAACCATGATGGACGTTCTATCACCACTCATTTCGCTTGGGCGAACCAGCATTTCCGCGCTCCAAGAACTCGGTCGCATGGGGATTTTTTTCGCCGTAGCGGTTCGCCAAATATTCGTCCGACCCTGGGAATTTGGATTGATCTTGCAACAACTCCGATTCGTGGGTGCTCGTTCTGTGATCGTGATCGCCGTCGCTGGCGCATTCGTTGGGATGGTCGTCGCGCTACAGTTCTATGACGTGCTCGTTCGCTTTGGATCGGTCAGTTTATTGGGCTCGGCGGTTGGCTGGAGCCTCGTTAGAGAACTCGGCCCGGTGATAACGGCACTAATCGTCATCGGTCGAGCTGGATCGGCAACTTGCGCCGAGATCGGCATCATGCGCACCGACAATCAAATCGATGCGCTCGAATGCATGGCGGTAGATCCTTATCGTTATCTCATCTTTCCGCGATTGGTTGCATTCCTCATCGCAGTACCGTTGCTAACGGCTGTTTTCAACGTGGTTGGCATCTTTGGCGGCTGGTTCGTTAGTGTCGCGGTTTTCAGGGTTAGCCAAGGTGCTTACTTTCAGAGTATGGCCGACACCGTCCTGCTCAACGACCTAGTCATGGGCATTGTGAAGTCAGTCGTATTTTCGGTACTCATTGCCTGGATCTGTACTGGTAAAGGCTTTCTCATGCATCTCAATCAGGGTATGGTATTTGGTGCAGAAGGCGTGAGCCGAGCGACAACAGACGCGGTGGTGGCAGCCTCTATTTCAGTTCTGTTCGCGGATTACATAGTCAGTGCAATAATGCTGTAAACCAGTATGACGGAAAAATCTTCACTCGAGCTCAGCGTTGGCCTTTTCCTGGTAGTTGGATTGCTTTCGCTCACCTATCTGGCGGTAAAACTCGGCGACGTCGGGATATTTTCCGACGACAGCTATTCACTCAACGCGAGGTTTATCTCCTCATCGGGCCTAATCGAAGGTGCCTTTGTCGAGGTGGGCGGCGTTCGAGTCGGAACGGTGCAGGATATTAAGGTCGACTACGCTAGCTACGAGTCTATCGTCGAAATGTCGCTCGACCCGAGCATAAAACTGCAAGATGACGCCATTGCGTCAATTCGAACGTCAGGAATAATCGGCGACAAATTCGTTAAAATCGCTCCAGGTGGGTCGGAAACATACCTTGAGCCCGGCGGCGAAATCATAGAAACAGAGTCCTCGATCAGTCTTGAGGAACTTATCAGCAAGTACATCTTTGAAAGCGGCGGCAAGGATTAGCAAGGATGAGCCACAACCACTGGTCGTCGAACCAATTGAGCGCAACCCTTCGCGACGCGATATTTTTTTTGTGCTTTTGCGTAGCACCCGGTCACGCCGCGGCACGTACGCCGTCAGAAATTATTCAAGAAACGGTTAACTCCGTACTCTCGACGCTGCAAAACTCGACCTTGAATGATGATTCTAAACGGCGCCAAGTTAAAGGCATTATTTCCGACCACTTCGATTATCGGGCGATGTCGAGTCGCGTGTTAGCAACAAACTGGAAACAGACGGATCAAGCTCAGCGACGCCGCTTTACTAGTTTATTCAAAGAGTTATTAACCAATACGTACTGGCGGAAAATTTCCGGCTACGATGACGAGACTGTTGAGGTCGTTGGTGAAAAAATTCGCAACGGAAAGCTTGCGACGGTAAATACGCTGATTCGCACGGGTACAGTAGATATCCCGGTGGACTATAAACTTTATCGTCGAGACGATGGCACTTGGCGTGCCTACGACGTCGTCATAGAACAAGTTAGTCTCGTGCGAAATTACCGCGGTAGCTTCCAAACGATTGTGCACGACGTTGGAATTGAGGGTTTGCTCACCCAGCTTGCAACGAAAGTTGCTCAGTCGTCGGAGCCAGCGCAGTAACATTACTCGCGCAACATCGAGGATTATTGTTCCGGCGCGTTAACGATCCGGCAATCCGCCGTGCTCGACCTTGTATCGACTGATACGCCCTTCTAAATCGATCAGCAAGCCACTCATTCCGCCAGATTTAACGATTGCGTTGAACGTACTTCTATAGTTATTGACGAGACTAACCCCTTCGATAATGACGTCGTAGGCGTACCAACCGTCATCATTGAGTTTCAGTTTATAACTCACCGGAATTTGCGTTGCGTCAGTACGAATTACCGTATCGACAACTGCCTTATCTCCACGTATTTGCTCGCTGAGATAGTCAATTCCCTGATTTGTGTAGGCCTCAATTTTCTCCCGGTATGTCGCTTCGAGATATTGGGAAAAGAATTCGACAAATTGACGCTTTTCTTCCTTCGTCGCTTTGCGCCAGTTCGTCGCGAGAATGCTTTGCGACATGCTGCGAAAATCGAACGCGCCGTCAATCACCTGGCCTATGTGCGCCCATCTTTCATCTCGTCCTAGCGATTGATCCTTCAAGACCGATAATATTTCGCCTACCGATTCGCGGACGCGATCCGTCGGACTCGGGACCGACGCGACGCACCAACTATTCAAAAGCAATAACAGCGCGAAACCCAAAACCCAGCGCTCGGTTAACGATACTGCCTGTCGTTTGTGCTTCATAAATGCCCCGATGTCTAATTTACGCTGCGCTAACTACTGTTATAGCGACAATAAGGTGATACTCGCCAACCTCAAAAGGTTCGACAAACGAGCCGCCGGGTTGTTCCACAAATTCCAACTGAACCGCCAGAGTTTCCCGGCGAATTAACGAATGCTGCAATTCGACGGCCTCTTTTAAGTCTCCATCGGCGTTATATTCAACCCGGATCCGATCGGTAAGCTGAAGATCGGACGACTTTCTCAATGCCTGTATACGATTGACAACCTCACGCGACAGCCCGTGCATTAACAGATCGTGGCTTACGTGCGTATCCAGTGCAACTGTAATGCGCCCTTCTTGAGCGACACTCCAATCACCCAGCTCCTCGCTGGCTATTTCAATGTCCTGCGGC
>CAWLAW010000296.1:0-4868 GCA_963854885.1 Gammaproteobacteria bacterium
AATTCTCGAACCCATGATCCCGGCGACCGATCCGGGAATGCTCGATGCCAAGGTTCGCGGGCTTGTCGCTGAGCAAAATCTCCAAGGGTTTTTGCTCTCGGGCGGATCAAATCGGCGCAACGAGATCCGTTATCAGCGGTTCTATCCCGTGGTCGAAAAGCTGAAGCACGATTTTCCGCATTTACGCATCGCTATTCACACCGCATTAACCGATCTCGTGGGCGCAAAAGCGATGGAGTCGGCCGGGGTAGACACGGCAATGATGGACGTTATTGGTGCGCAAGAGACCATACGCGATGTCTATCACTTAGATCGCACGGTTGCAGATTTCGAACAGACCCTAGAAGCGCTGTGCTCAACCTCGATGGACGTCACGCCGCACATTGTTATTGGGCTGCACTACGGTGAGCTGCTGGGCGAACAGACGGCGCTTGATATCATTGCGCGACATTCGGTCTCGGCGCTTGTTCTAGTCGTGGTGATGCCTTTTTATGCGCGGCCTGGAACGTTTCAAACGCCTTCTACGCAAGACGTCGGGCGAATCTTTTTGCAAGCGAGAGCAACGCTGCCCGACAAACAAGTGTTGCTCGGCTGTGCGCGTCCGCCGGGCATGCATAAGCGCGTTACGGATGCTTATGCTGTGATGGCCGGACTCGATGGCATTGCGTTCCCGGCCGATGGCGCGGTGGCGGTGGCGGAGAATATCGGACGCGCCTATTTTCAGGAACACGCGTGTTGCTCGATTAAACTCGGAAGCCGCCCAGCGTCAGCGCCAGGATCCGTCGTTTGAGCCGGATTCTTCGCCCGGATCTTCTGGTTGTCGGGCTCGGCCCAGCCGGGGCCAGTGCCGCACGTCGGGCGGCGCTCGCAGGCCTTAACGTGATGGCGGTCGAGCGAAAAAGCATAGCGGGTATCCCGGTCCAATGCGCCGAATTTGTACCCACAATGCTCGCCCCGACTATCGACGCTGTGCATGCGACTGAGCGGCAACGCATTACTCAAATGCACACGGTAGTTGAGGGCGGACAGCCAGATCGCGAGAAGAACTTTCCCGGGGCGATGATCGATCGTGCGAAGTTTGATCAACAATTAGTAACCCACGCCAAGGAAGCGGGAGCAGACTGTCGCTTCGGCTGTGCGGTCGTTCGAATGTCGCCCGAAGGGGATGTTCATTTAAGCAGCGGTGAGCGGGTCGTGCCTCGAGTCGTCATTGGTGCAGATGGTCCGCGATCCAAAGTCGGTCGCGCGGTCGGGATCGTTAATCAACAACTCGTCGTTACCCAGCAGATCACGGTGCCCTTACTGCAGTGTCATGAAGCAACTGATATTTTTTTATCGGCTGAGTATTACGGTGGCTATGCATGGTTATTTCCGAGCGGGGAGGTTGCGAATCTCGGGCTTGGGCTCGACCCAAGCTATCGTGCGCATCTCAGACCGTTGCTTCGTGAATTGCACGATCGTATGTGCTCGATAGGTCGTCTAGGCAAGCACGTGATGACTAAAACGGGCGGTGCAATTCCGGTCGGCGGTATGCTCTCGCCGAGTGCCCGCCGGGGTGAAAAACTTGTTCTGCTGTGTGGCGATGCTGCGGGACTTACGAACCCAGTTACCGGAGCCGGCATCAGCGCCGCCGTGATGTCCGGCGCGCTCGCTGGGGAAGCCGCGGGCGCATGGTGCGCCGGGGAAGCCGCCGCCGAATCTGAATATTGCGAAGAACTAGCTGATCTTTTCGGTGCTGCTCTAGAGCGCGCGGTTAGACGGAGAGTTGAGTTACTGGAGAAATTTAAACAGCGGGTACGGCCGAAACCCGCGGATCTGCGCAACGCGTGGATTGCTTACCCACAATATTGGGCCGCCTAGGCGGCGACAAGGAAGCTTCGATGAGTTGCGTGAAATCACGAGAGACCAAGCAATCAACAAACGTCGATCCCGCGAAAGACTTCAACGCGAGTGCCGAAATGTTACCGCGCCAACCGAGTAAAACGCCGAAGGCGTTACGCAATGGCGGCAGGGTAAAGTCGAATGCGGCCGAACCGACGGGCGTCTATCAGCCAAACAACAACGTGATGGCACCACACATGCAGTCGCCCGATTACGTGCAACTATCCACCGCCGCCGCCATCACGCTCGGTATTATGACTGGCAAGATGTATCGCTGCGAATGCACGCGCTGCTTGAACTTACTACTGACTTATCCGGAAGGGTGTCGCGCGAATTGCGCTTATTGCGGGCTTGCGCGTCATCGCGAAGCGGAACGTGACTACGCCGACCGAAATTTTATTCGCGTCGATTGGCCCGCCGTACCGATGGACGACATCATCGACATTGTGGCAAAAGATCCAGCGAATTCGCCGTTCCATCGCATGTGTATTTCGATGATCACCCATCCCCGATCGGATCGCGACACCGTTTCCGTGTTAAAGAAGTGGACAGATCGAATCGACCCTGAGGTGTTGCCGGTATCGATTCTTTCCAACCCGACGACCATGAATCGCGACGACGTTATCACGCTAAAAGATCTCGGCGCCGACATATTCACGGTCGCCCTCGACGCGGCAACTCCTGAAATATTCGATCGAACGCGCGGCAAAGGCGTGCAATCTCCGCACAAGTGGGACAAGTACTGGGAAATTTTAATGCACGCAAAAGATGTGTTCGGCGCGCAAAAATTCGGTGCGCATATCATCGTTGGCATGGGCGAAACGGAGCAAGACACGTTGAGGTTAGTTCAACAGATTGTCGACCTCGGCGGGCATAGTCATATGTTTTGCTTCTTTCCTGAAAAAGGTTCTTTAATGGATCATTTACCGGCCACCCCGCGCGATCAATGGCGCAGAGTGCAACTCGCTCGATATTTAATCGATTATCGGGACGTGCGGGTCGAGCAAATGTCGTTTGACGATGAACAGCGGATCACTGACTACGGCATGGCTGGAGGCGAACTTAGCGACATCATCGAGCAAGGTATCGCATTCCGCACTTCCGGCTGCCCCGGCAAGGTTCAGGAAGATATTTCCGCATGCGATCGTCCTTACGGAGATTCCCCGCCGAGCAACATTGCTAGTTATCCGTTTCAGCCGAAGAAGAAAGATTTGAAGAAGATCCGACGACAGCTCGATATTCCGGTAGTCGTGCAATCGTAGTCATCGGAGATAAACGCTTCATTCAATTGCTACTTGGCGAACGTGTTGACCGACGCGCCTAAATTTTTGTATTCGTTTGTCCGACCTGCGCCGCGCAGACGAACAAAAAAACGCAGTACGCCGTAACTAGCACGGTGCCCACTAGCTTCCGTGTTATTGATACAGGGATCCGCGACGGTCGTGCAAACGTCGCTTTCGATCAAGCGATGATCGACTTACATCGCGATGGCGCTATTCCGAATACCCTTCGTTTTTTAGGGTTCCCGCCGACGGTATTAATTGGACGCCATCAAGTACTCAGCGAAGAAGTCGACTTAGCGTATTGCGAGCACAACAACATTGGCACCGCGCGTCGGATTACAGGCGGCGGGGCGATCTATTTCGACCAAGGTCAGCTCGGTTGGGCTTTAACGTTTCATCGCAAAACCTTAGGCGTTAATTCTCTCGAAAATTTAACCGAAAAAATCTGCTCGGCAGCAGCAGCAGGCTTAAGCCGGTTGGGAATAGATGCGAAGTATCGTCCGCGCAACGATATCGAAGTCGACGGTCGAAAGATCAGCGGCACGGGCGGATTTTTCGACGGCAACGCATTATTTTATCAAGGCACCGTGTTAGTAGATTTAGATCCGGCCACAATGGTTGCCGCGTTGCGCGTGCCGGCGTCTAAATTGGGTAAACGAGGCCTTCAATCAGCTGCTGGGCGCATTGTGACGTTGACCGAATTGCTCGGATCGAGCTCGCCGAGCCTGGAAGATATAAAGATAGCGCTACAGGAGGGGTTCGCCGAGGCTTTGAATTTGGAAATTTTACCCGGGCTAATCACGGCTCAAGAAGAATCTGCGGCCCGCGAAATATTCGACGCAGAGGTTGGTACGGATGAATTTGTTCACGAGATAGGTAAGCCTTCCCTCGGTAAAAACGTTTACGTTGGCAGCTCAAGTGGAAAAGGCGGAACGATTACTTGCTATTTGCGCCTCGAGGGACCGGCGCAGAATCGGATCCGGGACGTTCTTCTCACCGGAGATTTTTTCGTTACGCCGCCGCGCGTGACGCTCGATCTTGAGGCAACCCTTAAAGGAATTGAGGCGCTCGATATGGCCGCAACAGTGGAATCGTTTTTCGCGACATCAGATATTGGCACCTTAAGTGTTACACCACAGGATTTTATCAGCGCCTTGGACGAGGCGTTGGTGGAGGCAAGGGGTTAGTGAAGTCAGTCACGGTGATTCAACATACGTCCGCGGAGTACCTCGGCCTTATCGAGGATCACTTCGAAGGCCGCCGAATTCGGTTTCAATATTTTCGACCGTTCACCGAACAAGGCAGAGTGCCGGGCATGAAGTCAGTGGGCGATGGGCTGGTACTACTCGGCGGCGGTCCCTGGGGGAGCGGTGGGCAACGAAACGTTCCGAGTTTAATAGAGGAGGTCGAATTAACATTTGAATGCCTTAAGTTGGGAATACCGATTGTGGGCATCGGACTTGGTGCGCAAATTATCGCCTTAGCATCGGGCGGACAGACGGTTGAAACACCTCTGGCCTTCAATGTTGGATACGCAACTCGGTGTGAAGATGATGCGCTTAATGGGTACCTACCCGTACGGTACCCGCTTGTTGAGTACATGCGCGATCGGCCCGTACCGCCGAAATCAGCGAAAATATTGGCGGTGAATGAGCAGGGCGATGCGGCGCTGTTCCAGATCGCAGATAACGTATTCGGATTCTC
>CAWLAW010000297.1:0-4858 GCA_963854885.1 Gammaproteobacteria bacterium
ATAAATTCGTGTGTCGAACAACGCGAGTGCAAGCTGGTTGTTCCGGCCTACTTCTTTCGCTATTTTTTTCAAATCGCTCTGATATACGCCGATCGCATGATCTGCAACGATGCCGAACCGATCCGACTTTTCTTTTACTTTTCGGGGATCTGCGATCGCTCGCAGCCGATCAATAACCTGTTCTGTTCGCATCGGGTTTTACGTACCGTATCGGCGCTATGAGTCCGTAGTGTCGACTAGGTTTACTTGCTGTTTTCGATCGCCCGTTCGCGCATAAACATAAATAACGGAAACGCGAATGCAATGGCGATACTAAATGTCAATAGGACATACACCCACCAACGTTTCATACCAAGGCGCTGCGCTTCTGAATAGGACCAAAACAAGAATGTGAATACAACGACGAGTAGATCGTTGCTAATCGATGCTGACGCGTTGTTAGCGTATGTCGCGGCGAGAAATTGAGTCAAGGAGAAACCCCCTGTCTCGACCATAAACTGCAAGTTGAAGTACCACGTAACAAACACACCGACTACCGCGGCTAACGCGAAAACAATTTTTCTTGATGAGCTGGTCATGCATTTCTCCTTCGAGTTGGTCACAGCGATGCGACGTAATACCACCTGAGCCGCGACGACAAAGGTTCGACTAGACGATTCGCGCTCGTCGCGTCTGCGACGTCGATAAGATTGCAACTTATCGCATTGCCCCTGTAAACGACGATGAACGACCCGTTTAGAGGGCAAAGTCTGGATTAGAAGGCGATACCGAAGCCACCGACCACGCGCCAGTCGACATCCGTTTGTAGGCCGTTAGTATCCTCGATGACAGGAATTCCTACGGAAATTAACGCCCCTACTTTTTTGTAACTCAGCCGAACCCCTGGCGAAAGATAAACGACGCTATAGCCGGAATTTCGTTCCCGCCCGCCGCCTACTTCATTTTTCGATCGTCGTTCTCCATTCACCTCAAGCATAGCGTCCCATTTAAGGTGTGGATGGATCGTACCGTCTCCATGTTCGTGGTGAGCATCTGTACCGGATAACGTATAGACCGCCGCGGTGTTGTAGAAAACGGCGTCGCCAACCTCGGTGTTCTGATCGCCTTCGGTGATTTTACTGTGGAGAATATTCGCATGAAACCTCCATCGCCCGAGGGTTTTCCTGAGTGCACCGCCGATGAGAAAATCCCAGGTTCCGGAACCCGGCTGAAATTCTGTTTCTAACCGCTCGCCCCATCCGAAACATCTTCGTCTCCGGTTGGCCATTTGAAACCAAGCTGCAACGACGCATCGACCGATTCGCTGTCAAATACCCGATAGTTTCCGAGAAAAACCAGGTCGCCGAGTCCAGAAGCATCGCCATGGCCATGCGCCTCACCGTCGTCGTGATCGTCGCCGAACTTCCCGGCACGGATGTTATTGCGCACAATTTATGGCACTCGAACACTCACCGATAAATCGTCGGTAATAGCATAGGCGAACGCTGCCGAGGTGCTCAAAAGGTAATCAAGACTATGCACATCCTCAATGCCCTGCTCGACGGAATTAGCCAACTTGGAATCGGAAAACTGATCAGAATTTATCAGTTCGCTACGCACTCCAAATGCCCAACTGCCGCGTGGCATCGCCGCCAACAACCATCAACCGCGATGCGACGAGGGTGCGTAACGTGAGCGCGACGAGCACTGCAACAATTACTGGTGACTGGGATTTCCGCGACCCGCACATTGGGGCACCGCGAGTAGGTGACCGACCAGCTTCGACTCGTGAGACGTCAGTTCGGGCCGGTGCGAACAATCGGGTGATCATGTGAAGCGTGCGGCACTCATCTATGTCGGTTCCCGTAGCCAGCAATTAGGTTCACGGTAATCGCATTGATTGAGATCCCAGCTTCTCGCTTTTAGAAACGTCGGCTAGATTCTCCGAGCGCACATTAGCTGAATAAAAATGTTGAGGACAGGTCGACATTAGGTTCCGACTAAACGGTTGCCGTCGCTTAATTCTGGTTTGTGTTTCCGCAATTTGTCGCCGTTAGCGGAAATCCCTTGGTTGGGGTTAGGCGAATGATCGATCCTGGTCGCGACGGGTTGCAAGCAGGTCAAATGCTTCTTGAGCGGTAGCCACTGTGAGTACATGGTAGCCCTGCGTTGCCAGAATACTGCTATAGGTCACCAGACTGTCGGCATCGTCATCAACGAGTTGTTTCGAGATAGCTAGCCCGTGGCGCGTGGAGGATTCAACCACTGACGATGTTTCATTCAGATCAAGGTCGACAAGTGCCGCTTTCGGAATAAGGAACGAAAATTACCAGCCTGGCGATTCCGGCTACGGGGTTCCGCATCCTGGAATTCTTTTCCTGAATTCAGATGGCATCGTCGAATTAAAATTCGCCGCCCCTGGATTTCGCAACCGCCCTTCATTCGAGGCGGTCTACGAAGCGCTAGGTGGCAAGTAGACTAGATTTGTTACCCGTTTAGCGACACTTCGACCGTTGGCACGGACAGTGTCGTTATGCAGCCGGATCCATTGCAAATATCCACAAGGAGTCACTGCTAACCGCTTCGATCGTTGCCGGTACGTTGTACTTCGCGCTCAACTTGGTAACTACCGCTTCGAGTGCTGGCCCGGTTTTTATTCGAACGAGGTTGCGCTCATAGATTTTGTCGTTGACCCTAAGTAAGGCCCGACCATCTTGCTCTGCTTCAATCGGCCATTTTTTCCAGATCTTCCCCCATGCAGTTGTCATGTATCCGCAGGGAATATAGATCTTACCGTCATGTTCGATGATCCACGTCGTTCGCGAGCGAGCGGGACTTAGCAGTTGAAATTCCACCGTCGGTTCGTCTCGAACAAAACTCCAATCCGGCTCGGAGCCCGTGATTAGTTCACCGGTCTTGAAAGGCCCCCCGGCAACTAGCTCGACCGGCCCGTCGCCGAAACGAGCCCCGACGACCAGTAGCGAGATCGCTGTGAGGATCAAAACGAATGCGTACCCGAACCAACGTAATATTTTCATTGGAATTCCTTAGACAATTAAACACAACGTTTCGGAATTACTTTGCCCGATTCATTCCTTCGGCACCACAATCGTAGGGCCGGTAAATATCACCATTACCAATCCCATATAGTGCGACACTATCTCACCCCGATCCACGAAAATAAGGTAATACTTGTTCACCAAGCAATTTTATCGCTTCCGGAAAATCAGGACCATGCGGCGGCCCAAAAGCGACATGCGTCGCGCCGGCGTCAATCAGACCTTCGATCCTCGGAATCACCTCGTCCACCGTGCCAGTTAGTGAGAAAGCGTCAACCGCAGCGTCGGGTAATAACTGCTCCGCTTGATTTAGGTCGCCGGCAAGATACGCATTGTTCGCGGCTTTGACCGCAGCTTCATCGATACCTATTGCTTCCTTCATCGGCGAAAGAAATGGTAGGAAAACGGCAAGCAGCTGTTTCATGGTCCGCCTCGCAGCTACCGGATCGGATGAAATGGAACACAATGGTCCAACGATCATTTCGGCCGTATCTGGATCACGCCCGGCTTGCGCAGCGCCCAAACGGAGGTTGTCGCGTAGTACCGCCAGATACGTGGGGTCGGCAACGCAGTCTGCTTTTATCGCGCCGGCAAGCTCTCCACCGAGTCGGGCCATTTGCGGCCCCCACGTACCGAGAAACATCGGGATCTCGCGACGCAACGGTTCGTGGTGAAGCTGCAACTGACGCACGGTACTAAAAAACTCACCGGAAAATTCGGTCGTTTCCACCGCGATCACCCGTCGCATTACCTGAAACGCTTCGCGCAGTATCGCTTTAGTTTTTTCATGTCGTGGAATGCCGAGCAAGCTGTTTAAACCGCCGCGCCCAACGCCGCATACGGCTCTGCCGTTGGTAAGTTCGTCAAGTGCTACGAGGTTCGACGCGTGATAAACCGGATGTGCGATATGCGGCGTAACGATGGCCGGTCCAAGCTGAATTGTTTTCGTGTGTTCCCCGATTAGAGTGAGAATTGGCCATGCCGGACGCATCATTAGATCATCGGCGACATGGATTTCATCGAACCCATAATTCTCCACGGTCTTCGCCATGCCGATGTATTCACGCATCGGGTAGGCGCCGTTAAACATAACGCTAAATTTTATCGACATGATGATCTTTCTCTCGAATGCAGCACGTCGCTCGGCGACCACGGAAAAAGCGCAGACCGCACGGCGGTGTCTGAGAAACTAGCATAACGTGTCCCGCAAATAGCCGCTTCGCGTGAATTGGAGGCACGGAACCGGATGACTACACTGAGGTGTTTGCTCGTTTGCTGCCTTATTGCGGCACGTTAGGGTACGCGACCCCTGGCTTGCGGAACGATCGCCGGGCGCTTTAGGACGGCGCATTGCCGGGCGAAAGTAACCAGAACACATGGTCCGGATATTCGTTCGTTTCTGACACGCGATATCCCTGCTCGATCGCCAACGTTCGTAGTAGAAAAAATTCCGTGTGTCGCGTGAGGCCAGCAGTCGCCGCTTGTCCTTCAATCCACAGTGGCTCGAGAATGTCGAGCCAAATCGAGGTGATGTCTCCAGTAAATGAGTGAGTCAACGTGGACGACAATTTTCTATCCAAATCGAGATTCAACGGAACACTAACGCGTCGGTCAAAAACGAAATGAGGTCGGACGACGTTTATGCGTGCCATAGAATCGTCGCCGAACGCATAGCCCGACTGCGCGATGATCCCAGCCGTGGCAACGGCCGCGCGTAAAAAATTGCGCCGTCCTAAGGGCACACAACGATCAACGGGCGAAGTCATTGCGGTCTCACCAAATAATTTACCAATGCATCGAGGTCAGCGTTGCTGATCTCG
>CAWLAW010000298.1:0-4857 GCA_963854885.1 Gammaproteobacteria bacterium
TGACACTCTTAACCACGTTCGGTTCGACTGAGCTGAGTTTTTGCGCGCTCGCAAGGGCTGCAACTTGAATTGCACAAGCGCACTCAAGCACATGTAGGCGACCGTACGCTTCTGCGACGCTCCGACCGACGGTGATCGTGCCGTGATTTCGTAGCAGTAAATTGTTCTTCGTACCCAGTGCGCGGACCGTGTCGTCGTCGCCTTGACCGATCCCGGCGTAGTCAAAGTAAGCGAGATCCTCGTAGATCAACATGGCAGTTTGCGACATCGGCAGGAAGCCTTCCTCCATCGCCGAGACTGCGACCCCCGCAGTCGTGTGTAGATGCAAGATGCAATTCACGTCGGGACGCGCTTTGTGTATCGCGCCGTAAAGCGGGAAGCCGTCGATGTCGATTCGACCATCGCCCTCGATTACGTTGCCATCGAGATCGATTTTTACGAGGCTCGATGCTTGAGTCATACCGCACAGCGTCGGGAAGGGTGTTACGAGCAGTTGGCCAGGTGCACCCGGTACCCGTGCAGACAGCAAAGTAAAGACGAGATCGTCCCAGCCGTTGCGCGCGACCATACGGTGTGCGGCTGCGAGCGCTTGGCGTTGAGCGAGTTCCGTGTCGGGCATCGACATTTTCAGCTTCTCCTGTTTAATGAGTGAGTTCTGATGATAGCGACTAATCGAGCAAAAGTGCGGTGGACCCCGTAATTGTGCGCAGCAAGTAAATGTCCGAATGAATTGGGTCTCATTTTCACCGCAAAGAGAAGCTTTGGCGCGGCGCGTCAGGATCTATCCGATCAGCGCCGGAAAAAAGGGCTCAGTACCCTTTAAGCCTGCATCGCATCTGCGGCCTACGTCGAAAGCAATTAAAGGGTAGGGACCCCTATAATTGCTAACGCGGCTGCCCCGTTAGTTACCAATTTTCAAGCCACGGGCGCATCACGGTTTCGAATGTCCAGGTCGAGCGGTGTTGTCGATGCAAGTGCAAATACATTTCGGCAATTCTTGCCGGATCAGCCATATTGTCGTTTTTGTTCGTACCCATGAGACGATGCCAACGTGTCCCGTCATCTTGCTCCCAGCCGATCGCCGTGTCGATCGGGGCGTGGGCAATGTGAATCCCTTGGGGCATTAGCTCCCTTGCCATGCTTTGTGCAAGCCCAGTTTTGCCGTGGCAAGACATCGCGAACGCGCCACTTTTTGGATAGCCCTTATAGGCGGCACTGGCATTGGTAAATATAATCGTGCCGCGATGGGCGTCTCCTTCCGGGCTACTTGCCAGCATGCTGATTGCCGCTTGCTGTCCGACAAGAAACGCGCTGTAGGTAGAATCTTGCAAGGTGTTGAGTACTAAACCGGGGTCGGCTTCGGTAATTTCCTTGCGAAAAATATCCTTTGTGCGGCCGTCAATGTTATGCACAACCAATCGTGGTGCGCCGAGATCAACTGTGACGTTGCTGAATAATTCGCTGACGGAATCAGGCTGACTTGCGTCGCACGCATAGCAACTTACGCCGTGCTCGGTCGCGAGCGTCTTGAGCACCGGTTTATCGGGGGTGCGCGCTGCGACGGCAACTTTCATACCAGCGCTTGCGAATAGCCGAGCGCAACTTGCACTGACTCCCGGGCCGCCACCAACAATGAGTGCGACTTCGCCTATATTTGGCGACGAATTGTCGTTATTCGATTCGGTCATTTTTCACCCTCGTCTAGAAGCCCGGCTTAGCCGGGCGGTGGTATTCGATGGCGTGCGTATTCGGGCGCTTAGCGCCGGTCGATAAATACGCGCTCCTTGCCAATAAAAATGCACGATGTTGGAAAATCAATAAACTTCCTTTCATCCGCGACAGCGATTTCCATCGCACGGGCCGCTTCCGGTACATTTGCCATGGTGAGTAAATCTGCCCGACTAAACCAAGCTTCCGCGTGTCCGTAATAAGGCTGGGCAACCGTGCCACGCGAGGCGCGTAATTGTTCCTCGAGTGCATGCGGGTAGTAATGGACTTGCACATATCGTTGCATGCGAAAGCCGGTCGATACGCTGCGGATCAAAGGCCCGTGATTCGTGCGCCAGTAGAATTGCGCTTCCTCGATGGTTTGATTGCTTAATTTGCGCAGCGGGAAAAACAATTTAACCAGCGGGCTGTGTTGTGTTGCGACCATGTACTCAGTCGGATTGACCTGCGGATACTCATGCGCAAACCATAAAGGAGAGTTTGGCAGGTCGATAAACTTCTTTTCGTCCTCGAGTAACTCGTTGGCCGCAGCTTGACCTTCTGGGGTAGTGAACGCATTTAAGGCGTCGTGGTCGGCCCACCATAATTCCGCGACTCCGTCGTAGGGTTCTTCCGTCCCATCGCGGGCCTCGGACAAGGCATCGTTAATCGGATCGTCTAGCGTGTGCAATTGGATATAGCGATGAATCGCAAGGGTCGTTGAATGACGAGCAACGAGCGGGCCATGAACATCTCGCCAGTATGCTTGGAAATCTTCTCGGGACATCCCTGCCTTTCTACGTAGGGGGAATTCTATGCGGATCATCTCGGCCTCCTCGAATGCTGTTAGGAATCGCGACTAAATATTAGGTTCTGGTTTTTCACGACCCTGCTAGACTACAGTTTTAATTGATGCAGAATCGTCTCTCCGGCCTCATGTTATGACTCACTCAACGATCAAACAAGACCGCGCTGTCGCGATGTGGCTGCTCACGTGTTGCGCCCTGGTATTTGCGATGGTTGTCCTGGGCGGGGTTACCCGGTTGACCGGGTCGGGATTGTCGATGGTCAATTGGCGGCCCGTTACTGGTGTTCTGCCACCGCTAACGACCCCACAATGGCAAGAGGCGTTTAGCGCGTATCGGGGTTCACCAGAATTTCTAAAAATTAACCCCTCGATGGATTTGCCGGGGTTTAAAGGCATATTTTGGCTAGAGTATTCTCACCGACTCCTCGGGCGGACGATCGGCATCGTCTTTCTGATCCCCTTCCTATTCTTTTGGATCAACGGTTACATTGCGCGCTCTCGATGGCCGCAATATCTTTTTATGTTTGTTCTCGGTGGCCTGCAAGGAGTCCTCGGCTGGTACATGGTGAAAAGTGGCTTGGTAAACAATCCGCACGTTAGCCAGTATCGGCTATGTGCACATCTAGTTGCGGCATTCGCGATTTACGCCTATCTGTTGTGGACGGCGTTGAACTTGTTATATCCCCGCACGCTGAGACACCATCGCTATTGGTTTAAACGCTCGCTCGGCATCCTTGCGATTACAAGCATCACCGTCATTTCGGGCGCTTTTGTTGCTGGACTAAAAGCGGGTCTTGCCTACAACACGTTTCCACTCATGGCCGGCCACTGGATCCCGCCTGGCATGGCGTCGCACTCGCCCTGGTGGCGGAATCTGTTCGATAACATCACCACCGTCCAATTTGACCACCGAGCCTTAGCGATCACGACATTTATCACGATAATGGTCTATCGGTATTTCGCTGCTCGCGATCCTGATTTCCCCAACGGCGCCCGGCATGGTGCGAACATTCTGGCGATTGCTGCGGTATTACAGGTGAGTTTGGGTATTTTGACATTGCTACTTCATGTACCCACATATCTTGCGGCAGCCCACCAAGCGATGGCCCTGTTGCTATTTACTGTCGCCGTGTGGCTTTGTCATAGCGTGAATCGCTGAATATCGCGGGTCCGCCAGCTGACTATTTTTTACGCTATGATAAATTCGTGGCGCTTTCATTTACTATTTCATGCTACTAACGCGATGCAGCAGTCGCGCAGCCGTTACGCTAGAAGCATCGGTCTCTGGTAGACGACACGGTACCTGCTCGGGAGTTAAGGACTAAACATTCGTTATGACGCGGCAAACTCGATGGGATCGGTAACTTCCAGTAAAACAATACTCGGAAACTCGAAACACTTCGTGAGGGTGACGGATTGGAATGTTCGCGGAAATGTCGAATTCCAATACTCGATTAACGACCCGACCTTATTTTTAGAGATGATTTTGCCGCGCTCCGCGTTCAACGATTTTTGCGCGACGCGAGGGGTTCGCTTGCTGACCAGCGAGCAAGAAGCGGAAGTCGACGCAAATGAGCGGCGTTGGCGATTTGGCGACGACGAGGAATAAGTACTAATGGCGATCGAAATTAAGACGACGTCCATCGATCCGGTGCGCAAGACCTTTGATCATATTGTCGAAAAACTTGGACCGGATAAGGCCCCGAGTCGATATCAAGAAGCGGTATGGGGATTGCAGCCGATTGTTAATCAGCACTACCGTCCGACCTGGCAACCAGATAAACAACTCTACGATCCGTCGCGCACGGCCATTGTGATGGCGGATTTCGACGACCTCGTTGATCCGCGGCAATATTACTACGGTACGTGGACGATCCAACGTGGTAAGCAACAGGACTCTCAGGAGAAAAATTTTAATTTTGTTGAGTCTCGCGAGTTATTAGCGGGCCTGGACGACGTGTGGAAGGAGAAGATCGAGCGCCTGGTTATTCCGTTAAGGCATTTGGCTTGGGGCGCGAATACTAATAACAGCTATATCGCCGCCTATGGCTTTGGCGCACCCGTTACTTCTGCCGCAGCAATGCATGCAATGGACCATTTGGGGATCGCGCAGTATGTGACGCGCATAGGCTTGATCCTTGCTGACAATTCGCCGCGCGTACTCGATGACGCGAAAGCTCTATGGATGGACGATCCCATGTGGCAACCCATGCGCGCGTTGATCGAGGAGGCAATGGTCACTAAAGACTGGTTCGAATTACTTTTGCTGCAAAATTTACTAATTGACGGGGCAGTGCATCCACTCGTTTTCAATAAATTCGACAATGTGGTCGTGCGAAACG
>CAWLAW010000299.1:0-4853 GCA_963854885.1 Gammaproteobacteria bacterium
GGGCCAGAAAACGTACCCGAGACCAAATCCCAGGTGCCACCATAACCCTGCATTTGCGTGCCAACCGGCATGTCGCCGCAATCGGCATCACAATGCGCGACTTCGCCCATTGTTCCGCGGATGCCAATCGTCGCTAGTTTCGTTTTAAGACGGAAATTGCGTCTATTTACTTTGCCGATGGCGCCAGTAACGAGCCGTACGCTGCCGCGTATCAAGCTAAGAAAGCTACGTTCATTGCCATCTGCTTTGCCGGAATAATTGTAGTCGTCGATGCGATATTGGGTGTCGGGTTGGAGCGAGGCGAAACCACCATCGCTAAAACGCACTTGTACGCGACCGCGTCGGGTCGCGATTGTCTCACCGGCAAAAACGCCATCGCCCTTGCGCAGTTGACGACCTTTGCCGCCGCCGCTGATCGCCTGAACTTGGCCGAACGCGTACATGACTCTTCCTGCTTTCTCCGCGGCGTGCGTGTTGATCATGCCGAAGACGAGTGCTGTTGCGCAGCAGAGTAAGAATAGATTTCGAATTGGTTTCATGGGCTCTCGCCTCGATCAGAAATTGTTTTGTATGTTGAACATCACTTCAACCCGGTCAAAGTCGCTCGTGATGATATTGGAATCGTTATTGTTGTACGTGACGCTGGGGGTCGCGCTCCAATGACGATTAAATTGGTAGCGGTAGCCGCCGCTGACGTCGATGTAATCATCGTCGCGTTTTTCCAAAAATGTTGGGTCAGCCGCGTTGTAGTCACTGGCCTGATAAGTAATTGAGCCAAAGAGTGTGCCGTTTTGGCTCACGGATAACTGTCCGCCACCTCTAACACCAAAGAATTCGCGTGAGAAATGTTCGCCGCGGGATTCGCTTTTTTCGTCCTCAACCCCGCCGAATACACTGACGAACATTACCGGCCTAAACGTTGCGCCAATAAAAGCATGGCCCCAACCCGCGCCGCCGGTATATCGATTCACATCGCGTACGCGTTGGTCTGGGTAGCGCACCATCGACGCCTGCCCGAACACGGTGAATTGGTTAGCTTCGTTCATGGTGTGTTGCCATTGGGCACTGGTGCCGATGACTTCCCGATCGCTGCGCACCTCGCTTGAACCTTCGACGCGAACGGTATTTCCGTCGAGCGATAGACGAAATTGGTTCTTCGCATCGCGTCGCCAATTCAACCCGACTTGTCCGTTGGCTAAAATCGCTGTGAAGTCCGATTCTTCGAGCGCCAGCCGATGATCGATATCGGCATTAATAAACAAGCTTATGCCGCGGTCGTAATCGATCGGAGAGGTGATGCGCACCCCGGCGGCGATATCCCAAATCGCACTGTTAGATTCGCGTGAGGCGTCGGATAAATTAAAAGTCAGTCCGCCCAAGGCTGGGACCGCGATTTGATTCTCGTTAGTCGCACTATTTACGTTCGAGTCATAGCCGAGACCGACTCTAACGTACGGCCGATAACGCGTGCGTGACCCATCATGAAATTGATCGATCGATGAGATGTACCGATCAACAGTTTGTTGTACGTCGGACGGCAGCTGCATGTCGTTCAATTTATCGAACTCGCTGCGCGCATCGTCTGTGTCACCGAGTGCGAGATAGGCGCGTGCCAATTCTGCGCGCGCCGGGCCGTTATGTGGTGCAACGTCGACCGCACGTTCTAGGGCGAAGACGGCCTCGAGCGGCCGGCCAGCATCTAAGGCCGAGAGTCCATAGACATAATCGTATTCGGGGTCGCCCGCACGCTCATCTTCCAACGGTTTGAGTACATCGTAGGCGGCTTGAGATTGACCTTGGTCCATCAGCATTAGCGCTTGATCTAGCGCTGCATCTGCAACGACGATTGCGGGAACTGTGGCGAATGCAAAAAGGCATGCGACACCACGGATAAAGCGAGATAACGGCACGACTGCCTCCTTGGCAATAGGCGAATACTAAGTCGTGGTAAAAACGACGCAACATTTTCTCATAAAATGCACAACTTCACCATTTAGCGGCGCAAACCCAGCGAACATTGAGTCGCCGAATTCCGATAGCAATTGATTCTAAACACTGCTGGCGCGTCGCCGCGCGCATAACTACTCCACGCGAGAGCAATGTCGTATCCTAGGCGCATGAGCATCCTAAGAGATAAAGCGATCGTCAGCGGCGTTGGGGAGACGATTTATTCGCGCGAAAGCGATAAGAGTCAGCTAGCATTAACCTTGCAAGCGTCGCTCAATGCGATCGCCGACGCCGGCCTCGATCCGAAGGATATCGATGGCGTCATTCCTTATGCTGCCGGCGGTATCGTTGCGGAAGATTTCATCACGAATTTCGGATTACCGAATCTACGTTATTCTGCGCTCACCCCAATGGGCGGCGCGAGTCCAGTCGCGGCACTGCAAAGCGCGGTTATGGCCGTTGCAACCGGGGTCGCCAACCACGTGCTTATCGCGCTTGGACGCAGTGGCGTTTCTGGTGGGAAAATAACCAACCGTCTGGCGGAAATGCCACAAATGCGACTTGTGGCTGAGTTTGAGATGCCGATCGGGACGAATGCGCCCGCGCAGTTTTACGCGCATATGGCGCGTCGGCATATGGAAACCTTCGGCACAACTAGCGAACAATTTGCTGAGGTTGCGATGACATGCAGACGCCACGCGGTACTCAACGAGCGAGCTATGATGCGTAAACCCATGAGCCTGGAAGACCACCAAAATTCCAGAATGATTGCCGAGCCTTTCCGCTTATTCGACTGTAGTTTAGAAGGGGCTGGCGCTGCCGCGGTGGTTGTCAGTCGCGCCACGTTCGCCAATGACTGTCGAAATCTGCCGGTGTTTATCAGCGGCGTTGCAGAAGGACATCCAAACTCGCCGAGCGCCATAACGCAGCGCCAAGATCTCACCCGATTAGGCCTCGCGGACGCGGCGCCAATTGCCTTCGAAATGGCTGGGGTTAGTCACGCCGACATTGATGTTGCCGAGATATATGATTGCTTCACTTATATGGTGTTGTGCCAGCTCGAAGATATGGGATTCTGCGCAAAAGGCGAGGGCGGCGAGTTCGTGAGTAACGGACGCATCGGTCTCGGTGGGGAATTGCCAATTAATACCCACGGTGGATTGCTATCCGAAGCTCACGTCGCGGGTATGAATCACATCGTTGAGTTGGTCCGTCAGCTGCGCGGCGCTTGCGGCGAACGTCAAGTTGACGGCGCCGAATGCGGCTTGGTGACGGGGTTCGGCGATCTGGGCGACGGCGCCATCGCGATTATGCATCGATGAGTGAAACCTACGAAGAATTGCCGGCGAAACCGCAGCCGCAGATTGCGCCGGGTAACGAACCCTACTGGCAAGCGCTGCGCGAACATCGATTGGTAATACAGCGATGCGCGAACTGTAAGCAGCTTCGCCATTATCCGCGGCCGATGTGCGACGCCTGCTATTCCATGGAATTTGACTGGCAAGAATTACCGGCGCGTGGACACGTGCACAGCTGGACCGTCACGCACCACCCGTTTCACCCCGGTTTTAAGCGCGATGTTCCCTATGTCACCGTAACAGTCGATCTGGAATCAGGGATCCGCTTACAGACTCCACTGCTTGGCGTGAAAGATCATTTAGCGCTCGGAACTTTGGTCGATTTAGAATTCATCGATGTTGAGGGCGGCGCCACGATACCGTGTGCTCGTATCGCACCAGATTAAACTGTAGATGAAAACTTCTTGAGAAAATTTTGCTTAGTTTAATCACCGACGAAATCCGTGCTTGGATCGGCCGTTCCAGTGATCCCGTTGCCTTCGAAGTTTCGCGCCGCGATATTGTGAAGTATTCCTTGGCGACTCAACAACGCAATGAAAAGTATTTGCGCGGAGACGAAGCACCGCCAATGTTTTTATTCGCAGCGGACAGACCTCTACAAGCGATCGCGGATTTACGCCCAGATGGGATATGGCACGATCCGCTGGTTCCGGAGCTACCGCTTAAACGGGTTATGGCAGGCGGAATCAAGCACCGCTATTTTCGCGCGATTGTTCCCGGTGACATGCTGTCGATTCAGCGCAGCATCGTCGGTATTTATGAAAAGCAAGGTTCGAGCGGTCCGCTGATTTTTATAGAGTACAACATTGACGTTACCACCGAAGCGGGCGAGCCGGTGATGCAAGAAACGCAAGTTCGGATCAATCGATAGTCTTTATGGCAACCCACGCAGCAAATTCTTCAATAGGTGACGCGCTTCCTGAGCGCATCCATTGCCCAACTAATGTGTCGTTATTCCTATACAACGCGGCAGTTTGGAATGCGCATCGAATCCACTACGACGAACGTTACACAATTGATGTCGAACGACATCCGGCTGTTGTCATCGACGGCCCACTCCAAGGCGACTGGTTAACGCAAGTTGTTGACGAATGGCTTGGTGATGCCGGGAGAATGGTCGAGTTCGAGTATTCCAATCGGCTCGCCGCAATGCTCGATGAAACTCTAACCGCTGGCGGCAAAGTGGTGTCTATTGAAGGGGATTCGGTGGTCCTCGAATTATTCGTTCGCAACGAGGTCGGCAAGGTAATCACCCCAGGCCGAGCTGTTGTTGCGCTAGATTAGATTCGTTTTCTAATAAGTTGCCGCTCTAACTCTTTCGAGCGCTGAAAATGTCGATCGAACCGCTGAATTCAGATGCAGAGCCATCGCCATTTCATCGTGGCGAGCAGGCGATCCAAGCAAAGCTTGGCGTGCGTGAACGTTCAGAAAAAATCGGCGCGATTGCGATCCGCGACCATTTACCAGAACAGCACCAGAAGTTTTATTCTCAGCTTCCGTTTGTATTCATCGGCGCGCTCGATCAACATCGATTACCGTGGGCGTCTG
>CAWLAW010000300.1:0-4841 GCA_963854885.1 Gammaproteobacteria bacterium
GTACTACGATGAAGTACTTTTTGCTCGTCTAGGGATGAGAAATAATCGCCTTGCCGAGCCAGGTAGCGGTTTCCAATCCCCTATAATCCGTCCTGCGCTAAAACAAAAAAGGGATCTATCGCTTAATGAACCGCACGGATAAAAACAATTTCGCATCAATAGATGAAATACAAATGGCGTTTGCAGAACGAAATTACGTCGCCGACAGGTCACTCGCCTTAACGTTGAAACTCGCCGCCGATCTGGAGAAACCGATATTGCTCGAAGGTGAGGCAGGCGTGGGGAAAACAGAGGTCGCAAAAGTCCTTGCGGCGACAATGGACACTCCCCTGATCCGCTTGCAGTGCTATGAAGGCCTCGACGCGAATACGAGCCTATATGAATGGAACTATGCGCGACAGATTTTGCACATCCGAATGGCCGAACATGATCCCGATAAACGAACGAACCTGGAGAAGACAATATTTAACGACGAATTTCTTCTCAACCGCCCACTACTAGAGGCGATTCGTCATCCCGGGCCGCGTCCGGTCGTTCTGCTAATCGATGAGGTCGATAGAGCGGACGAGGAATTTGAGGCATTCCTATTGGAGGTGTTGTCCGATTTTCAGATCACTGTCCCAGAGATTGGTACGTTTACGGCAGCCGTCCGGCCGCGCGTCATCCTGACTTCGAATCGTACCCGCGAGCTGAACGACGCATTGAAACGACGTTGCCTGTATCTATGGATTGATTATCCATCGCCGGAAAGGGAACGCGAAATTATATTGCGCCGAGTTCCCGGCATCGAAGCAGCATTTGCAGATTCGATAACGAACGTAATGCAAGCCTTGCGTCAGGTGGACTTCTACAAGCGACCAGGAATTGCCGAAACATTGGATTGGAGTCAGGCGTTGCTCGGCCTTGGTGCAACGACGCTGAGCGCAGAATTAATCCAAGAGACTGCTGGAGTCATTCTGAAATATCACGACGATATTGAGCAACTTCGCACCCTTGGCGCTGGCAGTTTTATTTAGTGTCGAACGACGGCGAGCCCTCAACTGGATCGATCGAAGCCTGTGCGATACAACGCACGCTTGAGTTATGCCGGTTAGCGCGAGACGCAAGTCTTCCCGTGACGCAAGGAAGACTCATCGACGTATTTCGCGCCCTAAGGGAGATAGATTGGACAAACGAAGATGATTTCAGGCTCGCACTGCGTACTAATCTCGTCGCCAATCGCGAAGACGAAATAACCTTCGATCGAATATTCCACAGCTACTGGCACCCAAGTACCGCTGCGGGCGGCGACTACAAACCGTGGAAGCCGGAGCTTGTCCGCGGACGAAAAACGCATGGCGAAAAACGCGGCCACGAAGATATCGCGACCCAGAGTGAACATTTTGGCGCCGAGGAAGTATTGCGGCAACTGAACTTAACCGGACGCTGGGATGAATCCGCGCCGCCGCTGGTTCAAGTCATCCGCGAGTTGGCTAAACGCTTGGCGACGCGTCCTAGTCGCCGGCAAAAAAGCGCCACAAACGGTCGCAGAATTGATCTGCGCCGCTCTGTCCGTCGTAATGTAGGTAACGGTATGGAGCTATTGAGGCTTTCACGAATTAAGCGACGAGTGCGCAAAACACGTATCGTGTTGCTAGCCGACGTGAGCGGTTCCATGGACAGTTTCAACCCCTTTCTGCTGCAACTTATGCTGGGCTTGCAACAAGAATTGAAAAGTTCCCGGTCGTTGGTATTTAGTACGCAAGTCTCAGAAATAACGACGCAATTGCGCCGCGGGACAGTTCGCGAAACGCTTCAAGAAGTAAGTAAAAAGGTAAAACACTGGTCCGGTGGCACGGATATCGGTGCAGCCTTGCGCGAATTGAATACCGGATTGCTGCGCGAAGGATCGGCGCAATCGACCGTTTTAATTATCATCAGCGATGGCTACGATAACGGTTCAACAGAACAAATCGAACAAGAAATGCGCTCCGCGAAACGGCGCGTTAAAACCGTTGTTTGGATTAATCCGATGTACGGTGCTTCCTCGTTTGAGGTTCGGGCGGGCGGCTTAAAAGCCGCCCTACCCTACGTCGACCATTTCTTGCCCGCGTTTAACGCAAAGGCGCTCAAAACCTTAGTGCAGGAATTAGCCTCGATTTAACTCTCAGCTACTTGGGCTCATTAACAAACGCTAGCCAAGTGCTGCTTTCAGTTTTTGTGCGGCGAAACTTAATCCATCCGCACCCGCTTGCAGTGTTCCTGGGAAAGACAAGAAACCGTGGATCGTTCCTTCGTAACACTTGTATTCTGATTTCACGCCTGCCGCTGAGAGCGCATCGGCATAGGCTTTGCCTTCGTCGCGCAACGGATCGAATCCGGCAGTAATGGTTACGGCAGGGGGTAGATTCGCTAAGCTTGCCGCCTCAATCGGGGAGGCCTTCGTGTCGCCGGCGGGGTTTGTATCACCAAATAAGTGACCGCCAAACCAGACCATGTCTTTGCTCGAGAGGAAGTATTCTCCGCCGCCGAATTGTTCGCGCGATTCGTATTCCTTCGCGGAAAAATCCGTAGCCGGGTACATCAATAGTTGAAAGGCGACTTTATCGGTCGCTTGTTGGGCAACGACGGCTGCCATGTTGCCCCCAGCGCTGTCACCAGTAACGGCGATTCTATTACTGTCGCCGCCGATTGAGGCAGCGTTCGAATGCGCCCACTCGGTCGCTGCTATGCAATCTTCGATACCTGCAGGAAAACGGTGCTCTGGCGCTAGTCGGTAATCGACTGCAACCACGACAACGTCTGCTTCATTGGCGTAATAGCGACACATGTTGTCGTGAGTTTCCAGGTCGCCAATCACCCAACCGCCGCCGTGGAAGAGCATTAACACGCCCTTGGTTTTACCCTTCGAATCGTTCGGTGTATAGATGCGAATTGGAATTGCACCATTGGGGCCTGATATTTCCCGATCTTCGCTAGCGTGAATCGGCAGCACGTCGCCTTGCAAATTTTGCACTAGGCCGAGAAAAACACTGCGACACGCATCAACAGGCATTTCGTGCAAGGCAGGGCCACCCTGCGCTGCGATGTTTTTTAACAAAGTATCTGTACTTTCGTCCAAGGCCATTATCGTATTCTCCCAATAAATTTCGATTGTGTTGCGATCGGCTGCAACGCAGCCCCCGACCGCGTGAAACGAGCGATTGAATTCTAACTTGTCTTTAGCACACCGTAGAGTAGAAATTTATACCAGCGCGTGCTTAAACTCCATCTGCCAGGCCGTAGCGACGTTCAGCGGCGTCCATTGTTTGCGCTATTAAGGTGTTGATTGTCATGGGTCCAACCCCACCGGGTACGGGTGTATAGGATGCGCAAGTAGCAAGGACGGCTGCCAGCTCAATGTCTCCAACCCCACCCGGGTGATATCCCGCATCAACAACCACCGCTTGCGGCTTGATCCAATCGCCACGAATAAATTCCGGCTTTCCGACCGCGCCAACGACAATATCCGCGGTGTTTACGATCTCGGCGAGTCCCTGGGTACGCGAATGGCATATTGTTACGGTCGCATTCGCATTCAATAGCATCATCGCCATGGGCTTTCCAAGTATCGGACTACGACCGACGACAACGGCATGTTTGCCTTCTAGCATGACGTTATAATGGGCCAGTAATCGCATGATTCCAGCTGGCGTCGCCGAGCCATAAGCTCTTTCACCCATCGCTAATCGCCCGAACCCCCATGTCGTCACGCCGTCGACATCTTTATCTAAGGCGATGCGGTCGAAGCACGCGCGTTCATCAATTTGTTCGGGAACCGGATGTTGTAACAGAATACCGTGCACATCCGAATCGGCGTTGAGCTTGTCGATCTCTTGCAGAAGTTCTTCGGTGGTCGTCGACTGCCCGAGCACGACGCGTAAGGATTCCATGCCAACACGCGCGCACGCATTGCCTTTCATTTTCACGTACGTTGCAGAAGCCGGATCGTCGCCGACTAAAATGGTGGCCAATACTGGTGATCGTCCAGCCATTTTGCTTTTTATCGTTGTGACCCGGCCGGACAGTGCTTGCTCATTGCTTTGCGCAAGCGCTTTCCCGTCTAGAACTAACCCCGACATTCGATTTCCCTCTTAGTGATCCATTTGCGGGTGCAAGCGTGAGGTGATTCCCACCGAGCTTAACGTCGCTTTGAACGTCAGCAAATCAGTTTATTGCGAGAACGATTTTTCCCATTTGCTCTGACGCCCACATTCGTTGGTGTGCCGCAGCACCATCGTCAAGTGAAAACACTTGGTCGATGACCGGTTCGATTTTATTTGTCACGACGAAATCCAACATCGCGTTAAACTCACTTAACATGCCCATCGTGGTTCCCTGGATACGGGCTTGTCTGAAAAACATTTTCGCCATTTCCAAGCCCTGCTCCGGGTTACCCAATGTTGCACCGAAAAATATAAAACGCCCGCCTACATTCAAGGTGTTCATTGCTTCATTCACAACCGAGCCGCCGGCACTGTCAATGACGATGTCGATCCCACCGCTCATCTTTCTCAATGCGCGTCCCCAGTCGGGTTCGTTGTAATTTACCGCCCCGGAGATTCCTAGCTTTTTAGCCGTCGCTAACTTTTCGTCGCTGCCGCTCGTGACATACACTTCAGCGCCATGATGCCGTGCCCATAACGCCGCAAAAGTTGCAACGCCGCCACCGATACCGGTGACCAATACTTTTTGGCCTTTAGAGACTTCTCCGTGAGTGACTAAGGCCCGCCATGACGTTAAACCGGCGAGCGGTAGCGCGGCAGCCTGCGGCCAAGAAAGATGTGCAGGTTTTGCCGAAACGTCGGACAGCGGAACGCATA
>CAWLAW010000301.1:0-4838 GCA_963854885.1 Gammaproteobacteria bacterium
GGGTCTGAAAAACTCGTTCTTTTCGGTCGGTTATTACGAGCGCGCAAAAGTGCGCGCGAGGCCTATTTGACCCTTCAACAGAATGACGCATTCCTCAATCCACTGAAATATTCGCACCTAAAGGTCGATGAATTCGACGGACTCCTACTTGCCGGAGGCCATGCACCAGGCATGCGTCAATATCTCGAAAGCACGGATCTACAATCCTTTATCGCCGATTTTTTCCACAGCGATGGCCCACATAGCAGCCACAAACCGGTTGGCGCTATATGCCACGGCGTACTCATGGCTGCGAGGTCAAAATCGAAGGAAACCGGCTTATCGGTTTTATATGGACGTAAAACAACTGCGCTCACTTGGAGTCAGGAAAAGGCGGCACAGCTGCTTACTCGTTTTCTACGGTTTTGGGACCCGTTCTACTATCGAACCTATCGAGAGTCTGAAGAAGAGCCAATGGGTTATTGGAGTGTCGAAAGTGAAATACGGCGGGCGCTAAAAGACGATCAGGATTTCGTCCTCGTTCCTACCGACGCGCCAGACTACCGGCTGAAAACAAACGGAATCGCTCGTGACACACCAGACGATAGCCGCCCATCCTGGGTAGTGAGAGATGGAAATTACGTTTCGGCACGCTGGCCCGGCGATGTACACGCTTTTATTCGCGAATACACGTCTACATTTGACGGTTAGGACCCGTCTTTCAGCTCACCTGCGTACGCGCGACAAAATGCCCCCTCTGGGCACCTAGCGGGATTAGCTGCTTTAATTCGAGCGGCGGTTCTTCTGCCAAATACAGACGAAAGCGGTGACTGCTACTATCGACGCGAACGGTCAGTTTCAGGCATTTCCGCCGCCGAAGCCCGCGGATATGCTGCCCGTTGGATCTACTGGCAGGAGATTGAAAATGAAACGCGATGCAATTAGATCAATCGGCGAAAACATCGGGGCGCGCGCCGTCGTTATATGCTCCCTCTATTTAGCCTACCCAGTAAAACAAGGTGCGCGAGGTTCGCAGGCTGAAACTCAACGGGGCATTACCAACGACACTCATCGCCACTAGCCCATCACGCTCACCCATCGGCAGAGTCCCGTCTGATTGTATCGATATAGGACTGCCACGTATCGTTCATCGAGTATTCGGGGATCGAGGTCCAGAGCTTGGTCACTAGTCCATCTGCTTGTTCAACACTCCACCCCAAATTCTTGATTGCATATGAGGAAATAACGGCAGACACCCGATAATTTGCAATGCAGTGGACAAGGACCTTCTTGTTCCCGACTTTCTCCATGGCGGCACAAAAGGCGGTGAACTCTTCGGGCTTCGGATCGTTCCAGACCATCGGTATATGGAAATAGTCGAACCCGAGAGAGTTGAGTAAGTCTTCCTCCCCCTCTAGCGCATTATCCTCGCCGCTGGGCGCAAGGTTGATAACGGCGGTGTAGCCTTCATCGCGCGCCGCTTCGAACTGCTCTGGGGTTGGTTGCCCGCCGGTCGAGATCCGCTCATTGATCGGCGCAAAATTGAAAATGTCTTTGACGGCCATATCGGTCCGCTCCTAACTCTAAGAACTGGTGCATTATAAGCGCCTTGGCTCAGTGATGCTCCGCTATTTTTCGAATACCATTAGAGGCCGCGCAATAAAATGCCAGTTCTCCGACGAGGGGAGTCTCGGATTCAGGGCTTGAGCGGCTCCCCATATTTTGAACAATCTGCAAATCCGCTTGCCGCAGGAGTTCGACAATCTGCGACGATGAAAAGGTAACGCCGCAGATTTGAGCCGCTAGTTGGGCGGTCTACTTCTAGATAACGGGCCTATACGGACGACAATGAAAGGACGCAAACAGCCAATAACCGACCCTCATGGCGTCGGGCATATCGAGGACAAACACCCTGTTTCTGCCGAACGCGAGCTACCTCGACATTAATCGGTATCGTGCCCCTGGATATCCCGGCATCGCGATAAATTATTGCGGGTGTCTTTTGAAAAACTCATTAAAAAAATTTCGATGAGAATGTGTGAGATGATCGCCCAACCATGAACCCCAGCGTCGTCCCCATCTCGGTCTTCTGGTTCCTTTACATGGCGGGGCTCGGGGTGATCTTTCCCTATCTGAGCCTCTACTTTAAAGAAACCGTCGGTTTGACTGGTACTCAGCTAGGTCTCGCCCTTGCCATGCATCCGTTGATGGGGATCGTTGCCTCGCCTTTCTGGGGGCAATGGGCTGACAGGAGCGGGCGACGTCGCGGTGCCCTGTTTCTGCTGGCTTCGGGTTCGGCGCTGGGATATTTTCTCGTTCCCCACACTTCGAGCTTTCCGGTCTTGCTTTTGTGTTTGGCTTTTCTGTCGACCTTCGCCGCACCGACCATGGCGGTCGCCTCGTCGCTTTCCTTCGCCGTATTGGGCGAAGGAGGCGCGGCGCGCTTTGGACGCGTGCGGGTCTGGGGCACCGTCGGTTACCTGATGATGATCCTCGCCTTTCCCGCCCTACTCGCTTGGGTGGGAGGCGATGCGTCGGTGGTCGGAAGCACCCGCGGTCTGGAGTTGATCTTCCCTGTTGCTGCGATGCTGTGCCTCAGCGCGGCCTTGGTGCTGTTTTGGGTGCCATCCTCCAAAGCGATCTCCGTGCGCGCCAATCGCGAAGACCTGCGCGCGCTCCTGCGACAGTCGTCCTACGTGCGGCTGCTCGTGTTGGCCTTCTTCGCTTTCGGATTACTGTCGGGCCCGATCATGCTCTTCCCGGTCTTCGTCATCGAGCGAGGAGGCACCATCGAAACTGTGAGCCGCCTGTGGATTCCGATGCTGCTCCTCGAGATCCCGCTAATCTACTACGCCGGTGCCGGTCTACGTCGGGTGGGCGCGCGCGGCCTAATTGCCGCGGGCATCGTCTGCGACGGGTCGCGTTGGTTGATCACCGCCCTCGCGCCGAGCCTTTTTTGGATCTTCGGTATCCAGCTCCTCCACGGCGCTGTTGTGGTCGGGCTCATCATTGGCATGCAGCTTTACGTCGAAGCGGAGGTTCCCAGTCGCTTGCGCGCTACCGGCCAAACGGTCTTGGGGACCGCCATGAGTCTTGGCGCAGTGCTTTCTCACTTGTGGGCCGGAGCGGCCCTCGAGCACCTGGGCGCCAACGCGCCTTACCTAATCTCGGGCCCGCTTTCGATCGTTCTCGGGATCTACGCCTGGTTTTTTCTGCGGGCCCAAGCAGAGGCAGCTACTCCCAACTCACCGGGTTGAGCCCGGTCGCGCGAAACGCCGGGTTGCGCTCCCCCTTTTTTATCTATCGAAATCCAAGGACAGAACACCTATTTCCACCGAATACGAGCAACCTCGACATTAACAGCTACTGTGTCTCTGGATACCTGTCGGCGATTTCTGGGGAGTCCTGTAACGCGGCTTGCGCGATGGATGACCGCTAATCGCTCCGAATCGAACATTCAAATACGAAGCAGCTATTGCCGCGAACGGCCAAGATCCAACATCTCAGGACCCCATTTCTAAACGGGCGTCGCGCTCGTTATACTCAGCGGCGGCTCCGCCTGCGCGGTATTCGCGCTTAGAGCCAGGCCATCGAAATCGGAACTCAGACATTGGAGGTGCCCTATGAGTGCTGCGGAAAGTAAAAAAATCGTATTGGACTTTGTCGACGCGTTGTCGCGCGGCGACATCGATGCAGTAACCGGCGCTTTTGCCGACGACGCCAGTTGGTGGATGCCCGGTTCACTACCCGTTTCAGGAACCTACACGGGCGTGAAAGCCATTCTCGAGGACTTCTTCGGAACGGCGTTGCCCTATTTCGAACCAGACTCGTTGACCATCAAAGTGCAGAGCGCGATCGCCGAAGACAATGCTGTTGCAGTGGAATGGATCGTGAACGCAAAGACTGCCAAGGGCATGACCTATGAGAACTACTACCACGTACGTTTCGATTTGAAGGACAAAAAAATCCACGCGATCCGGGAATACCTCGATTCGTTGTACGCGAAAGAAGTGTTGTTTGCCTGAACAGGACGCGGGGCGCAATGGATTCGCGTTGCGCTAGCGTCTGTGAAAATTTCTGTAAAAGCACGTAACGATCGCGAGAGTTGCTGTGCTTCCTGATGCCGAAGTCGCGGGCGCGGGAGGGCCCCAGGGGTCCGGGCCGTTGATGGAATGAGCCTCGCTGACATAGACGATGTAGATGGCAGCCACATCCTTGTAGTTCTGGTAGAGCCGCTCGAACTTGACCCTCGTTGTGTAGAAATGTAGGGGTGTCCTCGACCGGTTAACCGACTATTTCATGGACCAACGCAGTCGATGGGGATGTGTTTACTCGACTTACCAGACCAGTCCCAGTTATAACCAAATGCATCGACATTGTTGCGCGTAGCTGTCGCCCAGGTTGCAGGCCCTCCCGGTCCAACTTCCGATCCCGGTGGATTGAGTAGTTGGACGCGTTTTCCAGGCGGAGTACTAGGACCTCCAAGCGCCTCTCCTTCGGCCTCGATGCGACCTGGAATATGTGCGCGCCAGTAAGCGAGATCATCAGCGATTTCGAAACTAATCGGCGCAGACTCAATACTGCGGTCCGTAGCGATTCGAGCCGAAAAATCCGCCATAAACCCGCCGGCTTTACCCGTCATGATGGCGACAAGCGCACGATGCTGTTGTGCGTCGGCACGATCGTCGATGAAGAGTCCTAGCTCAAAGTTATCCGGGTTGTCCCAGACATTACCATCGAACGAGGCAACACCCATGATATTGAGATCTTCGAGAACTATGTCGCCATACCGTCCGTCACTCACGTGCCAAGCCAACGTTGCCTCGCAGTGGTTGTTGGTTGCGGGTTGCGGGTTGCGG
>CAWLAW010000302.1:0-4836 GCA_963854885.1 Gammaproteobacteria bacterium
AAATGGCTTGTCGGTCATCACGCGAACGACGAAGTCAGGACCAGAAGGTACGGCCGGCGAACACCCTAGTAGCAACGCAAAGCATGCTGCTACGAGTGAGCAGGGGAGTCGCATTACGGTGGTGGTCATTCTCGAATTACAACCTCAGTTCCGACGCGTACATAGGTGCGTAGCTCGGAGACATCGTCGTTCGTTAGTGCGATGCAGCCATCGGTCCAATCCATGTTTGAATGAATTCGGAGTTTTTTCTCGGTTTCAAACCCTACACCGTGAATTCCAATCGCGCCGCCGAGCGCTGTGTTCTGGGGCGGAAGTCGGCCGAGCTTCAGTGAATCGACGATTCGATCGAATTCATTCCTTGAAATAATGTCATTTTTTAATCCATAGAATGCATCTTTGACGTTTGGATAATTGAGACGCATAAAGAGATGGAATTTACTCTTCTCGTTGAATCCAGCAATACGGTAAATGCCTTCCGGAGTTTGTTTGTCACCAGTTTTGGTTTTGTCACCGACCCCACCGCTACCTGAAGCAGCGGTAAATTCACGATGAATTTGCCGACCGCGCTTGAGTCGCAATATGCGATCAGACTTATCGAATTCCAGATGATAATCCGAAGTTGTGCCCTCCGATGCAAAGACGCCGTCGGTGCCTACGGTTGTCGGATGAGCGCCGAGCGTGATAATCAATATGGAGCAATATGCGAATATGCGGAACACTATTTTTCTAATATCAAACACGATTGATGGACAATTTCAAACGAAATCCTACCACAGCGATTTGTTATTAAATGAGTCTCAGCAACTGCACTGGTATCATTTATACTCGACGGCCGGACATGCCGGGCATCTGATACGAGTGAGTCACGTTCCGGACACGCGCACCGGCATTTCGTTTCAGACGAGCCACCGGGAACTTTAGTTTGAGTAGTGTTTTATGAGTATCGATCGCGACACCCAATATACCTATACGGCAATTGTCATTCATTGGGTGAGCGCTGTGTTGATATTCGCGATGTTCGCGATCGGCTGGTACATGGTTGACTTACCCCGTGGACCTGAGCGCAGTTCGAACTTCGCATTGCACAAATCAATCGGCCTGACGATATTTTTCCTCGCACTGCTTAGGGCAGTATGGCGCTACTTTCATCGACCACCGCCTTATAGCCAGCTGCCGAAGTGGCGGATTACGCTAGCGCGCAGTGCCCACCTGCTGTTTTATGTGGTGTTAGTAGTGCAACCAACAAGCGGCTATCTCTCTTCGTCGTTCAGTGGCTATAAGACGAAATTATTCGGCATCGCTTTGCCTCATTGGGGCTGGCGCGACGCACCATTAAATGAGTTTTTCACCGAAATTCACGTACTCAGTTCGGTGCTTTTCCTTGGTCTGATAGTTGCACACCTAGCCGGGGCGCTGTCGCACGCGGTTAGTCGAGAGGATGGCGTTTTGCGGCGCATACGTCCGTGGTGAGCCGCAGCGGCGATAAAACTCAGAAATAGGCAACGTCGACTCGATGCGGCGGTTATAATGCGATCGAACGCGATGATTCCCACGGTCGAATTGCGTCGTTATGCGTGGTGGACCGGGGCGCTTTAAACTAGTCGGTCATTAGGAGTTGCAATTTATGAACGAGCAAACCCAACTGGAGCTTGAAGCGGCGACATTTCGACGACTGCGCGATTACTTACGCGAACACACCGAGGTGCAAAACATCGACTTGATGAATCTTGCAGGATTTTGCCGCAACTGTTTATCGAAGTGGTATCTCGCCGAGGCTGAATCGAAAGACGAGGAAATGGATTACGACCAGGCGCGCGAGCTGATTTACGGGATGCCCTACTCGGAGTGGAAATCGAAGCACCAAGCTCCGGCCAACGCCGCACAAGAGGCGCAATATCAGGCGGAGAAACACACGACATAGTCGCAAGTTCGAACAGCCGCAGGTCGTGGAGAAACCGTGGCGTTCGGTCCGGCTCGCTCCTAGCACCCTCACGAATTTTGCCCGTCGAAGGTCGCCGAGATGGTGATTGTCTTGCAACAATTGCCTGGCCCTGCCAATAAATGAACTTCGTGCCGTTCATTTGATTAGAGTTTTACGACACTTCGTTAGCCGTAGAAAAAATCATGACCATAGAGGAGCCGACAACCCGCGTACTAGTGATTGACGACCACGCGGTTGTGCGCGCCGGATTATGCGCGTTGCTCGATCTGGAAGGCGGCATCGACGTCGTCGCGGAGGCCGGTGATGGCGAAGCCGGGTTCAGGGCGTATGTCGATATAACGCCCGACGTGGTGGTAATGGATTTAAGGTTGCCCGGAATTAGTGGTTTGGAGACCATTCGCCGCATTGTGGCGCGAACTAGCGGGGTTAAAATTCTGGCGTTTAGCATTCACGAAGATACGGCATTCGTCACGCAGGCCCTGCAGGCCGGCGCAAGAGGATATGTGGCGAAAAGCGCGGCGTCGAAAGTGGTAATTTACGCAATCGGGCAAATTGCGCTGGGCAACATCTATTTGGAACCTGACGTGGCTCAGCGGCTCGCGGTTGAAAAGACAAAAGGTCCGAATTCCCCATTCGCCATTCGCCATTCGCCAGGCTAACAACGCGAGAGTTTGAAATATTTTGTTTGATTGCTCAGGGACTAAGTGCGAGCGATATCGGGAACCGGTTGGCATTGAGTGCCAAAACGGTGGCCAATTATTCGACCCAAATAAAAAGTAAGCTAGAAGTTAAATCGATCGCCGGCATTGTGAGGATGGCAATTCAAAACGGCGTGATAGAGGTCTAGCGCGGAGAAATTGTGCCAAGCTCGGGCGATTACGTAGCCCGTTTAGGCGCCATCCGATAAGGCCTCAAAATTAAATGCAGCTCCACGATAGCAATAAAATAATACGAAGGATGGTTGATCTAAGCCGAAGAATAGGCGGACTTTTCGCATGTGCGTTGCCAATTCTGGCGTCGTTTGCGCAGTCGCCACCGAGTGTCGCCCGGACGAGTTTCGACGAAGAGGTCACGGTCGTCGCCACAACGCCGAGCGGCGGAATCGGATTGCCGGCCGATAAGCTGCCGTACAACATCCAATCGGTCACCGCTGATGCGTTGGAAAATGCGCAAAGTCTCGATCTCACTGATTACCTGCACTCGAATCTGGCCAGCGTGAGTATCAATTCCGCGCAAGGTAATCCGCTGCAACCGGACGTGCAATTTCGCGGTTATACCGCCTCACCGCTGCTTGGGTTGCCGATTGGCGTTGCAGTCTATCAAAACAGCGTACGTATCAACGAGCCTCTCGGTGATGCGGTGAATTGGGATTTGCTACCAGAGTCTGCGGTCCACCGACTGTCCTTAATCGCCGGGTCGAATCCACTATTTGGGCTTAACGCTCTTGGTGGTGCATTAACCATCGAAATGAAAAACGGATTCAATTCGTCCGGACATTCCATCGAATATGAACACGGCTCATGGGGGCGAAATATCGCCACAGTCCAAAGTGCCGCGCGCAACGATGCGTTGGGATATTACTTGAACATTAGTTATTTCGATGAGGACGGTTGGCGTGATCTATCTGCATCCGATGCGACAAATGTGTACGGTGCAGTAAGTTGGCGAGGATCGGCGACGGAATTGGACGTAACCGGCCAACATGGGAATAGCGAGCTTACCGGGAATGGTTCGGCACCGGTGGGACTAATCGCAATCGATCGAACAGCCATTTTTACTGCGCCGGATATTACAGAAAATCGTATGCATATGCTTACCGCGAACCTGCGTCATGCGTTCAGTGATAGTACCGAGCTCGTCGCTAGCAGCTTCTTACGCGGTAACTCGACAGATTCGATTAATGGGGATATCTCTGAGCTAGTTTCTTGTAGGCTTAATAACGGAAACTTCCTGCTCGAAGGGTTGGAGGACGACGAGCTTGACTCGTTAGGTTTAGACCTTGGCGATATTTGCGCAGCTCCCGGTGCCGGGATCGCCGATCCTGATGCGTTGGAAACGGCGCTGAACACCTTAGCGGGGGATGACGTTTTCGAAATCGACGATCTTACCGAGAGCGTCTCAGGGTCTGGGACAATAGACCACGAGGCAATTAATAATCTGAGCACCAGGAAGCAAAAAACGCGCGGTGCGGATATGCAATTTACGTTTACCGACGATTTGTTCAATCGCGGGAATTATCTCGTTGCCGGATTCGCTTATTTTCGCGGTGAAGCAAAGTTTAACGCCAGGGTTGAATTGTCGAACCTTAATGCGAAAAATCGCAGCAGCGCGGGACTCGGCCTCGGCAGTTTTGTCGATGAATTTTCGACCAACGTCAGGACGCGCTCATCAACCTGGAGCGCGTTTTTCCTGGACGTCTTCGACTTCAATGAACAACTCAGCTTCTCCTTCGGTGGACGGTTTAATGCAACAGACATCAAATTGCGTGACCGCACGACTCAGCGCCTAGAACTGAACGGGGAGCATGTTTTTCAACGTTTCAACCCTACCGTGGGCGTGACCTATAGTCCCTTTCAACAAATCAATTTATACGCCGGTTATAGTGAATCTTCGCGCGCGCCAACCCCGATTGAGTTGGCGTGTAACGACGGCGTCTTTCAAATTGCACGCGACGCCGCGATTGCGCGAGGCGAAGATCCGGACGAGGTCAATTTCGAATGCCGTTTACCGAATGCTTTTCTCGCCGATCCACCGCTCGATCAAGTCGTCGCCAATAGTTATGAATTCGGTCTTCGAGGGGAGCTACCGTACGCTCAATATCATCTTGGGTATTTTCATACGACGAATCGTGATGACATCATATTTCAGACAACCGGTCGCGCGACGGGGTTGTT
>CAWLAW010000303.1:0-4827 GCA_963854885.1 Gammaproteobacteria bacterium
TGAGTCGAGCGAAACGCGCTCTCGAATCAGGTTGTGACGGTGTTATATCGTCTGGCCTCGAAGCACCGAAATTGCGCGAGTTTATCGACAATAAATTATTGGTGATCACGCCAGGGATTCGCCCCGTCGACAACAAACCCACAGGCGATCAAAAACGTGTGGTGAGTGTTGAACAGGCATTCACCAACGGTGCCGACCAAATTGTTGTCGGTCGCCCGATTAGAGATGCGGATAGTCCGCGCGCTGCCGCTGAAGCAATTCAATCCATCATCGCGGCGCAGTTCTGATGCCGGCGCCTCTCAAGAATGATCTTCTGCTGCGTGCATTGATGCGAGAATCGGTGCCGCGCACGCCCGTTTGGATCATGCGGCAAGCCGGCCGCTATCTACCAGAATATCGGGCGCTCCGCGCAGAGGCTGGCGACTTCATGAGTCTCTGTGCCAATCCTGAGCTCGCATGCGAGGTGACGCTGCAGCCGTTGCGGCGCTTCAAACTGGATGCGGCGATTCTATTTTCCGACATCCTGACCATTCCCGATGCGATGGGTCTTGGACTTTGGTTTGAAACCGGAGAAGGGCCAAAATTCAAAAGACCCGTCAGGACGGAGCGCGAGATAGATGCGCTCGCCGTGCCGGATGTTGCGGACAAGCTCGGTTATGTTTTCGAGGCGGTTTCCCGCATTAGGCGCGAACTCGATGGCGACGTACCGTTGATTGGCTTTGCCGGTAGCCCCTGGACGGTTGGGACGTACATGGTTGAAGGTGGTTCGAGTCGCGAATTTCCCAACATACTCGGGCTCGCGCGAGAGAACCCTGCTGCGCTACAACGAATGCTTACCACCGTTGCGGAAACCACAACAAACTATCTGAATGCGCAGATCGACGCGGGCGCGCAGGCCATCATGATCTTCGACACGTGGGGCGCGGCCCTGGATGGAGATGAGTATCGCCGTTTCTCGTTGGCGAGCATGCAATCCATCATGGATGGTCTGCAGCGAGAAAAGGATGGACAGAAAATTCCGATTATCCTTTTCACAAAAGGTGCCGGATCACTGCTAACTGATATGGCCGCTACCGGTTGCGATGCGTTGGGTGTTGACTGGACGACAAGTCTGCAGGATGCGCGCACGCTGACGGATGGCAAGGTCGCATTGCAGGGAAACCTGAATCCCGCGACGTTACGTGAATCGCCTGAGGTCATTGAGCAGGGTGTGGCTGACGCATTGGCGAGTTACGGTCATGGATCGGGACACGTTTTCAATCTCGGGCACGGCATAACCCCTGACATTGATCCGGATAATCTCGGTGTTTTAGTCGACGCTGTGCATCGACTAAGCCCGCAGTACCACAACTAACGCCCCCCAATAACTGGGTCAGAGCCCGTAATTGGGCTCTGACCCAGTTATTGGGGCGTGGGTGAATTGATATTCGCGAGGATGCTATCCGGATAAGACTGTGGCCGGACTTATCTGAGCATTAGTCTTCGACTATGCGGCGACCGGCTATATTCAGTGCGTCATGAATGATGGGCCACGCATTGTCCAGCAGTAGCGGTTGCGCCTCCGCATTCGGATGAATGCCATCGTCCTGCATTAAATCATCATTAAGTGCCACGCCTTCCATGAAAAATTCGATCCACGGAATGTCGAGCTCTGCTGCAAGTTCGCGATAAACGCATTCGAAGGCCTGTGTATAACGCGGACCGTAATTGGTGGGGATGCGGACCCCTAAAATCACGATTTTGGCACCGTGATGCTGCGTCGTTTGAATGATCGTGCGCATGTTGTCTTTCATGACGTTCGGTGGAAAACCACGCAAACCGTCGTTTCCGCCGAGTTCCAGAATGACGAGATCCGGATGGAAGTTTTCCAGGGCTGCACTGATACGGGTTTTACCCCCTTCAGTTGTTTCGCCGCTGATGCTGGCGTTAACGACACGATGTTCGTACCCTTGTGACTCCAATCTGGTCTGCAACAAAGCGGTCCAGGATTGGTCAACATCTATGCCATAGCCGGCGCTTAAGCTGTCGCCGAATACCACCACGGTCGGTGCGTTGGCGGCGAGTGCCGTACCCACTGATGAAAACAAGAAAAAGGCAAGTAGTCGTAACATGTCAGATCAATTAAATAACGGAAGCGCTGTCCTAACAGCCAGCAATGTGACCAAGCAGGTTAGCAGTCCTGAAGGTACTCTGACCATACTTTCAGACGTCAGTTTCGCAATTGACAAGGGAGATTCGGTTGCCATCGTCGGCGCGTCTGGCGCTGGTAAGTCAACATTGCTTGCGCTATTGGCGGGCCTCGATCTCCCGACTTCCGGCGAAATCGGGCTCGACGGCCAAACCCTGACAAATCTTGACGAAGATGGCAGAGCAGCGGTCCGGGCTGCAAGCGTTGGTTTCGTGTTTCAGTCTTTTCACCTGGTGCCCTCACTCAATGCGTTAGAAAACGTCATGTTGCCGCTGGAATTGGCGAGCAAAAGTGATCCGCGGCGTACAGCCATGCAGATCCTCGAACAGGTTGGACTCGGAGAGCGCTGGAGTCATTACCCGGCGCAACTTTCCGGCGGAGAAAAACAGCGCGTCGCAATCGCACGATCATTTGCGACGGAACCTGCCGTGTTGTTTGCTGATGAACCGACCGGCAATCTCGACAGCAACACTGGCGATCGCATCATTGATCTGATGTTTACGCTCAATCGAAATTCATCCACGACACTCGTATTGGTTACACATGACAAATCTCTCGCGGCTCGTTGTGATCGAGTGATTAGCCTCGATGCCGGTCTTTTAGTGAGTGACGAGGAAAATCGCGCGTGAAAGCGGTCTTATATGCAATAAGAACGTTCGGCAGGGAAATTCGTTCCGGCGAAGTTGTCGTTCTTTTGGCGGCAGTCGCTTTGGCGGTTGCTGCTCTGACTGCCGTGGGATTTCTGACTGACCGCATTGGTCGCGCTGTCGAAAGACAAGCAAATGAAGTGTTGGCGGCGGATCTTCGCTTACGTACGCCTGACCCGATTCCTGCCGCCTGGCATGCAACGGCATCCGACCACGGTTTACGCTCGGCAGAAACACAGACCTTCCCGAGTGTCGTATTCGCCGGCGATTTCAGCAGTCTTGCAACGATAAAAGGCGTTACCGAAGGCTACCCTCTGCGTGGCAATGTTCGCATCGCGAGCCAGTTGTTCGGTGAGCAGCGAGTTGCCGAAGGGGTGCCTGCTAGTGGCACGATCTGGGCCGACGGGGCTCTAATGGCGCGCTTAGACGTTGCTGTTGGCGACCGGGTTTCCGTCGGTGAGGCGGAAATGGTTATTGATGCGGTGCTTATGTATCGCCCGGATCAATCAATCGGATTTGCATCGCTCGCACCCTCGTTGGTTATCAATGCATTGGACCTTCCCGCGACCGCGCTCATTAATGAAGGGAGTCGTGTTAGCTATGCGCTGCTCGTCGCTGGCGATACAAATGCAGTTGACGATTTTTATGAAGAAATTGAGGTTCTCTTGCCCGAGTCCGTGCGTAGCCGCAACCGTGAAGAGGGTAGTGATCGAGCCAGCAACGCAGCCGATCGTGCACAACGGTTTCTTTCGCTGACAGCAGTGATTAGCCTGTTACTCAGTGCGGTAGCGATTGCCATGTCGGCGCGACGCTTTGCACATCGTCGTATGGATACGGTTGCTCTGATGAAGAGTCTCGGGGCAAGCCAGCAGTTTGTGATCTTGGCAGCTTTTGTCCAGCTCGTGTTACTAGGCATATTGGGTGTCTTGCTTGGCAGTGTTATGGGATTTGTCGTGGAAGCGTTAGTGACCAACATGCTCGCTGACGTTATTCAGGGCGATCTGCCGCCCGCTGGTTTTACACCCGTTTTCCTGGCCTGTGGAAGCGCCCTTATTCTTCTCATCGGTTTCGCACTACCTTCATTATTACAGCTACGCGACACGCCGCCATTGCGAGTCTTACGCCACGATGAAATGCCGCCGGCACCATCGCGCCTGTTGGTGGTGGGAACGTCGCTGCTTGCGGTTGCCGTGATGTTGTATCAGGCAATCGGCGACGGCCTCATGTTGTTGATTGTCCTGGGCGGCATGTTGATCGTTTCTGCCGTTTTGTACGTCGCGGGTCGCGGCCTCGTGATTCTAATGGGTCGTTCACGTGGTGGCGTCGGCATTGCCTGGCGCTATGGTCTCGCGAACGTTGCCCGACGTGGACGAGACAGTGCGATTCAAGTGGTCGCTTTCGGCCTCGGTTTAACCGTGTTGTTGCTACTGACCTTTGTACGTACCGATTTGCTGGAGGAGTGGCAGCAAACATTGGACGCGAATGCGCCCAATCACTTCCTGATCAATATTCAACCTCAAGAACGATCGTCAATAGAGGCCATATTTGCCGCAAATGGAGTCGCTGCACCGAATTTCGTGCCGATGGTGCGGGCGCGTATGAAAACTATTAATGGCGAAGACGTTAAGGAGCGCGAGTATCCGGAGGAAGGCGGCAAATGGATGGCCAATCGAGAACAAAATTTGACGTGGGCGACGCACATTAGTGAAAGCAACGAACTGGTCGACGGCGAATGGTGGCGTGCTGATTATGCCGGCGATCCACTGGTGTCATTGGAGGAAGACGCTGCGAGAGAACTTGGCGTCGAGCTCGGCGATCGGCTTAACTTCATCATCGCCGGTCGGGAGATTGAAGCGAAGGTTGCCAGTACACGCAAAGTCAATTGGGATTCGTTTCAGCCTAATTTTTTCTTGGTAATGTCACCGGGATCATTAGATAACTACCCGTCGACCTTTATCTCCGGCGCGCGCATCCCGGAAGAGGGGAAGGGCA
>CAWLAW010000304.1:0-4818 GCA_963854885.1 Gammaproteobacteria bacterium
CTTAATACCGAATTTACTTGGAACCTCTGGGCTAAGCCGATGTTCTACGTGTCTAAGCCGCAATCGATGTGAATAACGAGCACTGCATTGGCCCAACTAGACTGCACGGATCCGTGAAATGAATTTGCAACTCGACGACCCGGCGTGGGTAGAAAATTTACTGCCTGATTATTCGGTTTACGAAATCAGAGACCCCGTACAGCCGCCGGATTGCCTGAGCAAAGTGCGGATAAGAGCGCTATCGGCGCGTCCGATTGGACGCCGTCGTCGCGTTTCTAGGAAAATAGAATCACGCATCAGGACCACGATCGTTTTTCGAATCTAGGTCGAGTAAGATCCCAGCTCTCGAAAAGACCCGATGTTGTAGAAAAGAAACATACTAATCGGCGTACGCTCGATTGAGCGTCGCGTCGAGCAAACTTCCCGAATCAAATGTAACCCTTATCGAGCCGATCACGAATGGAGCAACCGGCAATGCTTAGAGTTATGGCGCGTGGTGCGTCAACCCGCATCAACTGGGTCACTGGTTTAATCGGTCGACTGAGCGCTTGGCTCGTCGTAGCGCTGGTCTTTCTCACCTTATATGACGTGATGATGCGCTACCTCTTTCAGGCTGGTTCGGTTGCCTTGCAAGAACTTGAGTGGCATTTATTTGGCCTAATAATCCTTTTGGGTGCTTGTTTTACGCTACAAGAAGGAAACCATGTTCGCGTGGATCTCATCTACTCAAGCGCGCGGCTGAGCGATCAGTCTCGCCGGTTGATAGACATAACTGGAACCTTGTTATTCCTTCTACCTTTCTCGGCGTTAATTATCTGGACGTCGATACCATTTGCACATGATGCGTTCATTCACCACGAGATGTCTCCGGACCCAGGCGGCCTCGGTTACCGGTGGATTCTAAAAGCTGCGATCCCGCTCGGATTTGCCCTACTAGCGCTACAAGGTACTGCCCAAGCGCTTACTGCGTTCTGCGAATTGTTCGACGACGAGTAGCAACGTGGAATATTGGGCACTCATTATGTTTGGCGCGGCAATCGCGGCGCTGCTACTTGGATATCCCGTTGCTTTCACGTTGGGCGCTGTCGCGATGTTATTTGGCGGAGTCGCGTTGGGATTCGATTTTTTCTCGTTGTTACCGTTACGAATTTGGGGCGTGTTAACAAATTTTACGCTGTTAGCCGTGCCGTTATTCGTTTTCATGGGCGTTGTTTTGGAGAAAAGCGGTGTCGCAGAAAAATTGCTCGACACGATGGCGATACTTTGCGGGCGCGTACGAGGGGGTCTCGCATTCGCGGTTATTCTAGTCGGGACCCTACTCGCGGCGACCACTGGTGTCGTTGGAGCAACCGTCGTAACGATGGGAGTTATCGCATTACCGGCAATGTTAAATCGAGGCTATTCACCGAGTCTTGCCAGCGCCACAATCGCCACGGCAGGGACTTTAGGCCAGGTTATACCACCGAGCATCGTGCTGATTTTGCTGGCAGACGTCGTCGGCGTACCAATCGGCTCCCTGTTTATGGCTGCGGTTGTGCCGGGACTCCTCTTAATCGTCATGTATTGCATCTATATCGCAATCAAGGCCTGGCTTGATCCGATGAGTGCACCAGCCATCGTCGTCGAACCCGGAGAGGCGACTTTTCGCCGCGTGATATCGAGTCTCATCCCGCCGTTATTTCTGATGGTAGCCGTTCTAGGATCGATTTTTTTCGGTATCGCATCGCCGACAGAGTCGGCAGCCATCGGCGGTCTGGGGGCGTTAACCCTGGCTGCGATCAATCGCCGGCTTACCGTCGCTATGGTGCATGAAGCTGCAACGCAAACAATGAAACTGACGAGCATGGTATTTATCATCCTGATCGGCGCGACTGCATTTGGTTTAGTTTTCAAGGGCATGGGCGGCGATCGCCTGGTTCATGACATCTTTATTGCCCTACCCGGTGGGCAGTGGAGCTTCTTACTGGTCAGTCAGGCGGTGATATTTGTCCTTGGCTTTTTCTTGGACTTCGTTGAAATCTGCTTCATCGTCGTACCGATTCTTGCCCCCATCGCGTCTGCACTCGGACTAGATTTACTGTGGTTTGCTTTGTTGATTGCAGTGAACCTACAAACGTCGTTTCTGACCCCACCGTTTGGTTTTTCCTTGTTCTATCTTAAAGCCGTGGCGCCATCGTCAATTAAAATCCAGGACATTTATCGCGGCGTCGTACCGTTTGTGCTCATTCAGTTGGTGGCACTCGCGTTGATCGCAACATTTCCAGAGATCGTACGCTGGTTGCCGGACCTCATGGATCAAATCAACGGAATCTCACCTTAGAATCGAGACTTTCGCGCGCAAACGCTGCGGCGCGCTAGCTTTAACGGAGCATTTTTATGACCGCGGCGGTGTCGGGTTCAACACCATGCCACAAAGAAAAAGCATTCGCCGCTTGTTCAACTAACATTCCGAGCCCGTCGTATGCTTGCCGAGCACCGGTTGATCGACACCATTCCAAAAAAGGTGTTTTGCCGTCTTGCGTATACATCATGTCGTAGCAACAGGTATCGGCACCGATCACCGCTCGTGGCAGTGGCGGAATTTGACCCGAGAGGCTTAACGACGTCGCGTTCACAACGAGATCGTAGGGTTCACCTGACAACGAGTCGTAGTCGCTAGCTCGAATCGATCCGAGCCGACTAAATTGATCAGCTAACGTCCGTGCTTTGAGCGCGGTCCGATTAACAACGACAAGTTCGGCAACTTGTTCGGCGAGCAGGCTGGGAATCACGCCGCGCGCAGCACCACCAGCACCGATTAAAAGGACTCTCGTATTTATCAGCTGTTGACGGTGGTTTCCGAGCAAGTCGCGGATCAAACCAGCGCCGTCAGAGTTGTCCCCAACCGTCGTTCCATCTGCATCAACAGTAATCATATTCGCAGCCCCTGTGGCCTGCGCCCGGCTGCGTAAGGTGCTCGCGGACAGACACGCTTCTTCTTTGAGCGGCACGGTGACATTCATGCCGCGCCCGCCCGCGACAACGAACTCCGCTAATGCCTGCTGAAAAGATCCGGCTTTGATTTCTACTCGCTCGTAACGCAATGGAACGTCGCACTGGCGTCCGAAAGCAGCATGTATTTGCGGGGATTTGCTGTGGTTTATCGGTGATCCGACAACGCAGAAGTACGGGTCGCCGTCGCAAATGTTAAAAGTGTCAGACATTTTTCCTAGGGTGCGGGGATGGCGAAAATTAGTTACACGCCGACAGGCCCCTGCAGTGAATGAAGCGGTTAATTACGTTCCTTCAGGCGGCGCTTGTTCCATTAGCCCACCGGTCAAACAATAAACTTGAAATCCACGTTCGCTAAGCAAGAATGCTGCTGCCGAACTCCGCCGTCCGGTGTCGCAATAGACAATGTATGGCACTTTCTCGTCGAGCGAATCGACTTTCATTCGCAGCATAAATAGCGGAATATTTTCGCTGTCGTTAAGCCCCGTGTTTGCGTGCTCGCTTTCGAGACGAACGTCGAGCCATTTTGCGCCAGTTTTTATCAATTCCTGGGCGCCGGCTACGTCTAGCCAGCTCAGCATGGGCTCTTTGAGCAGGGCGTTAAAGTCGTCCTTGGCAAGACGCATTAAAGTACCCGGACCGTCCATGACGACAGTCGCATTACGTTTGCCCTCAGAAAGTAACGCTTCCTCGCCAAACGCATCGCCGTCCTTTAATGTCGCTAACGTCAGTTCCGATCCGGTTTTGGAAGACCGTGTGACCTTGGCCTTGCCACTCTTAATGATGTAGTAAAAATCACCGTCGTCGCCTTGTTTGAGGACGACTTCCCCGTCGTTCATTGGCACTTCTTGGATGCGCATAAACATCGCTTGGATGTTTGCCGGAGGAACCTGCAGAAATGCTCGCGATTGCAATATGCGAGTCATCCAATCGCTATCGTCGTCGTGCTCTTCTTCAACTTGGATTTCGCTGACTTCAATGCCTGACAATTGATCCCAAGTGAGTAAGATGTCCAACAGATCGCTATCGAAGCGAGTGATTTTACAGGGGGTGACAGCTTTCGCTGTGTGCTTGCGCGGTTGCAGGTTAGCCATTGGATGTTTCGCGACATCCGTCCCGCCTTGCAAGTCGGTTGTTTGACCATCATCTGTGGTGAACTCGACTTTACCTTCAAGCAGATATGTCGTTTTTCTGTCCAGATCGCCGGCGCTGAAAATCGCTTTGCCTGGCGCAATCTGCTCGACAAATGCTTTGCCCGCGAGTTCTTGAAAGTTTTCTGCATTTAAGGCGTTTGGCGGCACCAACGTCTTGAGGACAGATTTTTCTACTAGTTTCCCTTCAGCCATGTTCGGATAATGTCAGCGTACCTAGTTTGTTTAGCCCATTACGGCGCCGAATATACACCAAAATTGGCAGCAAACTCAGCGTCAACGTGGGGCGGAATCAAATTGTCACCAGAACCGTGAGATATTCGTCATCCGGAACCTGGATATTCTATTCATTCACCCGCAACAAGGATAGGTCGGCGAGCTCTTCTGTGTGAAAATTTTACCGTTCCGCGCAACTTTAGTTCGAAATCCTGACATCGTGGCCCTGGTCTGAGTCCGAACAGTCTCGAGATAACGTAGATTTGGGCAGTAACCGCTAGGCAAGCGCTTCCGAAACCAACCAGAGTCAACCGAAATCGGCGCACCACAGCGGTGCGTCGCAATACCCAGCCCCAATCTAAGGTTCCGCCTGTTCGCTAGAGCATGTAGCCGCGTTCGTCGTGCTCACTCAAATCGAGTCCTTGCGTCTCGGATTCTTCGTCAACGCGGAGTTCGACCA
>CAWLAW010000305.1:0-4792 GCA_963854885.1 Gammaproteobacteria bacterium
TATGGAGCGGCCGATCTCGGCATCGCCGGCAAGGATGTTCTGCTCGAATACGACGGCGGCGGTTTCTACGAACCGTTGGATTTAAGAATAGCCGCATGCAGATTGATGCTCGCCGGGCGCGGAGAAGTAGACAACAACTCCCGGCGTTTACGTGTCGCGACAAAATATGCGGCTACTGCGCGTCGATATTTTGCGGATAAGGGGGTGCAAATCGAAATCGTTAAGTTATACGGATCGATGGAGCTTGCACCGCTGGTAGGTTTGGCCGATTACATCGTTGATCTCGTCGATACCGGCAGCACGTTAAAGGCCAATGGATTAGTTGCCATGGATCACATTTGTGACATTACCTCGCGCCTCATTGTTAACAAGGCCGCCATGAAGATTAAGCACACACAGATAACGGACCTCGTTGAGCGACTGCGATCGGTCGTCGAATAAAACGCGGTGGTTGCCTCAGTCCCATTGTCGATTCGACGACTTGACACGCAGTCGGCGACGTTCGATATCGAGCTTGATCAGCTAACCCGCTGGGAAGCCTCGCGCAACGAATCTGTCGAATCCGTTGTGCGCGAAATAATAGACGCCGTGCGCAGTCGCGGTGACGAGGCAGTGATCGAATATACCAATGAGTTCGATCACCGCGCGGTTTCATCGAGCGCTGAGTTAATAATTAGCGATCTCGAGGTCGGAGAAGATGCGGTCGATGCAGAATTGTTGGACGCTCTAGAAAGCGCTGCACAGAGAATCCGCGCCTACCACCTCAAGCAAGTACAACAGTCGTGGGACTACACCGAGTCGGATGGGACGATCTTAGGACAAGAAATTCGCCCTTTGGACTCTGTTGGCGTCTACGTCCCAGGAGGAAAGGCGGCATACCCCTCATCCGTGTTAATGAACGTAATCCCGGCCAAGGTGGCGGGGGTTGAACGCATTGTTATGACGGTGCCCACGCCGCACGGCAGGCTAGAGCCGGTCGTATTGGCGGCGGCGAAAATTGCCGGCGTTGACGCGGTGTATTCGATCGGCGGCGCCCAAGCAATTGCGGCGTTAGCATTCGGGACGCAATCCATAACCGCGGTCGACAAGATTGTGGGGCCTGGGAATATTTACGTTGCAACGGCGAAATCGATGTTGTTCGGAACCGTCGGCATCGACATGATCGCCGGTCCGTCCGAAATTCTGATCGTTTGCGACGGTGAGACGGATCCGGATTGGGTTGCGATGGATTTATTTTCACAGGCTGAGCACGATGAAGCGGCCCAGGCGATTCTAATTTGTCCAGAAACCGACTATCTACACTCCGTCGCTGAGAGTATTGATCGCTTGCTCCCAGATTTAGAACGTCGAGAGATCATTGAAACTTCGTTAAGACAACGCGGCGCATTTATCAAAGTTCGAGACATCGATGAGGCAGTGGAGCTGGTCAATCGAATCGCCCCCGAACATCTCGAATTGTCCGTTCGAAACGCGCGTAATTTGCTGCCCAAAATTCGACACGCAGGCGCAATATTTCTCGGACGCTACACGCCGGAGGCGTTCGGAGATTACTGCGCCGGCCCTAATCACGTTCTGCCGACATCTGGAACAGCAAGGTTTTTTTCGCCACTGGGCGTTTATGACTTCCAGAAACGTTCGTCGATTATTGAATGTAGCCCAACCGGCGCAGCTAAAATGGCTCGCACGGCGGCGGTACTCGCGAGGGGTGAAGGGCTGACAGCACATGGGCGTTCCGCGGCTTATCGCCGCAAATAGGGCTTACCTCGGACGCTAGCGCCCAGCCGCGCGCTTTTAAAATACTCGCGAGTCCTAGCGGCTTCTTTGACCTGGTCGTCGCGAAACGAATACCTGCATGTTAATGGCCTCCCCCAGTCGCGTGCCCGAGACCTGTACCGCAACGTCAGCACTCAGACGCGAAATAGTCGCCATTGCTTCGGCTGAATTTTCGATCGATTGATCGCCCATTTTCGTAATGACATCGCCTGGGCGTAGCCCTGCCCGGTCGGTGGGTCCCTGTGCCTTGACCGCCAGAATTTCCCGAGTTAATCGCGGCATCGATTTGAATGAAATTCTCAAGTGTATTGATTCCGACTCGATTTCGACCTGTAGCGCTGACAAGTCCCTGGCTGACGGTTTGTCCGATACCGAGCGGGTTGCCTATCGCAAGGACAACATCACCGACTCTACCGCGCTTTGAATCGCCGATTCTAATCGTCGGGAGGTTGGGCTGGTTAATCTTCAGCACAGCAATGTCGGTTTCCGGGTCACTTCCTACCAGGGAGGCAGTCGCGACGCGGCCATCGAACAAAGCAACCTGAATCCCGTCGGCAGAGTCCACGACATGATGGTTTGTCAAAACGAAGCCGTTGGGATCGACGATTACTCCGTTACCGATACTTGATTCGACTTGTGGCTGTGCTCGGGACGCGGGTAGTCGAAAGAAGTTGCGAAATAGCGGGTCGTCTAAGAGCGGGTTCGGCGTATCTGCTATAGCGGTTAAGGTGTGGATGCTTACCACCGTCGGTGCGGCGATGGCGACTGCGTCGGCATAAGAACCCGGTGCGCGTGAAATTTGTAGAATATCGCTAACGTTGTCGCTGAAAATTAAGACTAGAAATCCGACCCCTAGGCCAATCAGCGCGAATTCGACGAAAAATAAGAGTTTATTTGTAATTTGATTTGTCGCCCTACGGATCTCAGTTTTCAGCATGCGTAAATTTACGGCGCAGATGTCCAATCGCGCGTGATGATTCTGGCGCGCGCACTTCAACATAGTTAGTGCGAATTTAATGGTATAATCTTCGGGCTTTCGTATTGTTGGCCAGACGCTCCAGTGCGGTACCGAGTGCCAGTTGCGGGGGGTAACTGGCAAAATCAAGCTACAAATTTACGGCGCTGCCCCAGCTGGGAATCCCAGTGGCTGGGATGTGCCGTTGAAATGACCGGAGTATGGCAAGGACATGATTGACAACCCCGTCGACGTCGGTAGACGCAGGTTTCTCACTGGCACAACAGTCGTTATTGGTGGCTTAGGCGCCGCCGTGGCATCCGTGCCATTTATCTCTTCATTCCAACCGAGCGCCAGGGCCAAGGCTATTGGCGCGCCGGTGTCGGTCGATATCGGAAAAATAGAGCCTGGTCAGCGCATTACGCAAAAATGGCGCGGCCAACCGGTGTGGATCGTCCGCAGGACCGCAGTAATGCTCGATACGTTAAAGGCGCTGGACGGCGACACGCTACGGGATCCTGGCTCCGAGGAATCCGAGCAACCGGGTTATGCGACTAACGCGTGGCGTTCAACAAAAGAAGAATATCTCGTGCTCGTTGGACTGTGCACGCATCTTGGATGTTCGCCGAGTTTCATTCCGGAGGCCGGCGGTGAAACGATGGGAAATGACTGGGTCGGTGGATTTTTCTGCCCATGCCATGGTTCCAAATTCGACCTCGCGGGTCGGGTCTATAAAGGCTTTCCGGCGCCGAAAAATCTGATTGTTCCGCCGTACCGATTTGAGACTGATACTCGCGTCGTCATTGGAGAGGACGAAGGGGGTGCCGCGTGAACGCCGCTGCTAAACAATTAACCGGTTTACGCGACTGGGTCGACGAGCGTTTCCCACTTGTCCAGTTGTGGAACGACCACATGGGGCAGTACTACGCGCCCAAGAATTTTAATTTTTGGTACTACTTTGGCGTGCTGTCGATCGTCGTACTCGCACTCCAGATTTTGACAGGAATTTGGTTGACCATGAACTACAAACCCGACGCCGAACTTGCGTTCGCGTCGGTCGAATACATTATGCGTGATGTCGAGTGGGGTTGGTTAATTCGCTATTTGCATTCCACCGGTGCGTCAGCGTTTTTCGTTGTGGTCTATTTACACATGTTCCGCGCACTCCTGTATGGGTCCTATCAAAAACCTCGGGAACTGCTTTGGGTCCTCGGCATGTTTACGTATTTAGCGTTAATGGCTGAAGCATTTTTAGGCTATCTACTGCCGTGGGGACAAATGTCTTTCTGGGGAGCTCAAGTAATTGTCTCGCTGTTCGGCGCAATTCCGTTTGTCGGCGAAACCCTCTCGCTATGGATACGCGGTGATTTTGTTGTATCAGATATCACCTTGAATCGGTTTTTCTCGCTACACGTAATCGCCGTACCGTTGGCGATTGTCGGGTTGGTGTTTTTACACATCATTGCGTTACATGAAGTCGGGTCAAACAACCCAGATGGTGTGGAAATCAAGAAGACAAAGGGCCCCGACGGAAAACCACTAGACGGGATCCCGTTTCATCCTTACTACACAGTAAAAGACTTTGTGGGGGTAATTGTCTTCCTGATCGTTTTCGCCGGCGTGGTATTTTTCGCGCCGGAATTCGGCGGCTGGTTTCTGGAAGCAAATAATTTTATTCCGGCTAATCCGCTCGTCACACCGGATCACATCGTTCCGCTATGGTATTTCACGCCGTTTTACGCGATTTTAAGAGCAGTCCCGGACAAGCTCATGGGGGTCTTGTTAATGGGCGCGGCGACGAATATATTGTTTCTACTCCCGTGGCTCGATCGTAGCCCGGTAAAATCAATTCGTTATCGAGGACCAATATTCAAATCCGCTTTGACGTTATTTGTCATCAGTTTCATATCACTTGGATATTTGGGGACACAAAATCCAACAAATGTACTGACCTGGATGGCACGTGGCTTTTCAGTCATCTATTTCGGCTTTTTCTTGTTGATGCCCTTCTACAGCAAGATGGATTCGACCAAGCCCGTACCTGATCGAGTGACAGACAAATGA
>CAWLAW010000306.1:0-4778 GCA_963854885.1 Gammaproteobacteria bacterium
TTTTTTGCTAACGGTGGGAATTGCGGCCCTGATGGTTTTACTTGCTTTGTTTGTGTTGCGCTCGATACCTCAGCGCCTCGATCGGATCACCGGCGCCTACGATCTTTTTTGTCGTAAACTTGCGAAAATTGGCTTCGAGCGTAGGCCTAGTGAAGGACCCGTCGATTTCGCTAATCGAGTATCGAGCGTGCGTGGCGATCTTGCTATAGAAATACATGAGATAACCGAAACCTATACCATCATGCGCTATGCGAATGCCAATCTATCCAACGATTGTTTAACCCGGTTGGTGCGCCGTTTCGATGCGCGACAGCGGCGCGACGCATTACAATGATGGAATTTACCAGGAGAAATTTTCCGTGGCCAAAATAGTCTGCATATTTTTAACGGCTTGGATAGTCGCCGCGAGTCCGGTCTTTGCCGATCACCTAAGTGCTTATATCGTATCTCCAGTAGCTGGCGCCGTGGTCGAATCGCCGGTGAAAATAGTTTTCGGGTTGCGCGACGGCTTTGGAGTCGCGCCTGCTGGAGTGGCACTCGACAATACGGGACACCATCACTTATTGGTCGACACGGGGTTACCCGATCTGACTAAACCGATTGCAAAAGACGACCATCATAGACACTTTGGCGGCGGTCAAACCGAAACCACGCTAGAACTCAGTTCCGGTGAACATACCTTGCAACTACTGCTCGGAGATTTCGCCCACCTCCCGCATAGTCCGCCGGTGATGTCCGATCGGATTAGCATTACGGTTAAATAATTTCTGTCGAATGATCAGTGTCGTTGGTTAGCGAACAGGATTTTGTAGCGTCGCTAGGCGCGCGTAAACGCCGCCCTTTTTTATTAATTCCAGATGGGTGCCGGTTTCGACAATCCGACCCTTTTCCAACACAACTATTTTGTCGGCGCTTTCAATCGTCGACAAACGATGTGCGATAATTAAACTGGTCCGACCTTTGCGGATCCGCGCAAGCGCCGTTTGAATCTGGCGCTCCGATTCGGTGTCTAGAGCCGAGGTCGCTTCATCGAAAATGAGTATCGGGGCATCCTTGAGTAATGCCCTTGCTATCGCGATGCGCTGGCGTTGCCCACCGGATAAACGCGAACCATTCGTACCAATGACCGTGTCCAACCCGGCACTGAAATCATTGGCAAACACCGTAACATTTGCCGCCTCGGCTGCCTCAAGCACGGCACTGCGGGGCGCATCGCGTAGGTCGCCGTAAGCAATATTGTTATAGATCGTGTCGTCGAACAGAATGACTTCCTGTCCTACGTAGGCGATGGCGTTGCGCAAACTAGCCAGTTCGATGTCTTCGATAGCTTGTCCATCGATGAGCAACTCGCCGGATTCGGTGTGGTAGAAGCGGGCAACTAAATCGAGCAGAGTCGATTTGCCGCCACCCGACTGACCGACTAACGCGATCGCTTCGCCCGCATCTATCTTTAGGTTGATGTCCTGCAAAATCGGTGAGCGGTTAAATTCGACGCAGACCCTGCGAAATTCGATTTCTCCGCGCGCGTCATCAAGCCTTAGAATGCCGTTCGACGGCTCATTCGGTTCGTCTATGAGGGCAAAAACACTTTCTGCCGCCGCCAAGCCACGTTGTAAGAATTCGTTAACCCCGGTGACCCGCTTTGTCGGCGGCAAGAGCAGTGCAGTAGCCGTAACAAAAGCGACGAAATCCCCTTGAGACATCAAGCCCGCAGCCGAATCTCGAAGCGCAAATATAATCATCGCAGCAATGCCACAGGCGATGAGCAGTTGAATTATCGGGACCGTGGCAGCGGACGTTTGCACCACCTTCATCTGAAAGCGCCTAGCGTTATTTATCGCCGTACGAAAACGTGACGTCTCAAAAGATTGCCCGGCGAAAATCTTTATCTCTCGCTGGCCACGAATGCTCTCTTCGGCGATCGTATTGAGTTCGCCGATCGATTGTTGCAGTTGCCGACTTTTCTCGCGCATCCGTCGCGATACGCGATAGACAACAAATGCTACGGGCGGCGCGAGGATCAACAAAAACGCCGCCAGATGCCAGTTCAGATAGAAAAGATAAGCAAGCAGCGCGACAATGACGGCGCTATCTTTCACGAGTACCGTCAGCACCCGGGTGGTTGCCTGAGACACCTGAGTCACATCGAACGTGAACTTTGAAATAAGCTCACCTGGGCCTCGGTTATCGTAGAAATGCGCAGGTAAATCGATCAAATTGCGAAACATCGCACCGCGCAAATCCATCACTGTGCGGTGCGATATCCAGGCTAAAGCAACGGTACTCACATAGCTCAAAACACCGCGTAAAAAAAACAAAACGACGAGTAGTGCAGGCAAGGCGAGCGATATTCGCGCGGCCGCTTGCCCGAACTCTTCGTCGATAAGGCGTTTCAGCAACGCTGGCAGCATCCATTCGGTTGCCGCAAGGGTCAGCATCGTGCCGACGGCCAAAGCGAAAATGCGCCAATACGGGCGTACGTGTCCCAATAACCGCAGGTAGATCGCAGTACTTCGGGAATCGATAATTTGCATGGCCGGTAATATGCCTGCGCGGCGACCAATTTGCACCTGCGCTCGGGCAAGCAACTTTAGCCTGCGAAGGCCGGCAACACCGGCGCCCGTTAAACGCTTATCGCAGATAGTGAGGCGATGTCGCAACCGCCTAAGAAAAAACCCTGGGCTGCGGCTATAATGGTGCCTCGGACGACAGTCGAAGGTCTATGGAAATGCGCAAGATTTTAGTACTCAATGCCAAGGGTGGTAGCGGCAAAACGACTATTGCAACTAATTTGGCCGGCTACTTCGCCGCACAAGGTGCGAAAGTAGCGTTGGTCGACTTCGACCCACAAGGCAGCAGTCTTGACTGGTTGAGCGTCCGGCCAAGCGATCGAGCGAAGATCGCAGGGGTCGACGGATCCACAAAAAAAAGCGTCCGGGTACCGCGCAGTTGCGAGTACGTAATTATGGACGCGCCGTCTCGTACCCACGACGACCAACTTGCCGCTCTGGTACGCCGGGCGCAAACCGTTGTCCTGCCGGTTGTTCCGTCGCCGATAGATATCCGCGCTGCGCAACGTTTTTTGGGTGAACTTCGCGCGTTGAGAAATTTAGTCGACGCCGGCGTCAAACTCACCACCGTCGCCAATCGGGTCCGCGAAGGCACGCTTGTTGCGAATGAACTGGAAGATTACTTATTCGGTTTAACGCTGCCATCCGGGAGAAAATTCCCTTTCCTAACCATGTTGCGCTCTAGTACGAACTACATTCGCGCGGCAGAAAAGGGTTTATCGATATTCGAATTCGCGCCGGTGGCAACGGCAGCCGATCGAGAATATTGGTCACCGCTGCTGCGGTGGCTGCAAAGCCCGCGCAGCGTACCGACCAAAAAGGCTTAGGCTGGCCTTATCATCGGTAAAGTGCCGCCGGGCTCGGCGGCCAAGCGTAGGCCTTCTCGCTGATATCGCAGCGCCGCTTCGTTATCTTCCCGGTGCTCGTGCACTTTGACAAGTAATTGATAGGCGATCGGTGACGGCGCTTGCTCGACTAATCGTTCGAGATGCTGTTGCGCTTTATCCCATTGTTCAGCGGCCACGGCGATTTTCGCCAACGTCAACAAAAGATCGGGATCGTCGCTTCTGGACCGTAGCCATCCTTCCGCTCGATCAAGTTGCAGCGCCGCGTTTTGTATTCGAACGTCGCCATAGCGAATAACGGTCTGCGCGTGCCAGTTTCGATTAATGCTCTTGCGAAGCAATTTTTCCGCCTCTTCATGATGCCCAAAAGAGATCAACTGTTGGCTATAAAGGGCCAGGGGTTGCGCTAGAGAACGTGCTGTTTTACCGAAAAGGGTCCAAATAGCATTGACGTCGTCAAGCGACGAAAAAGACTTCGAGAGTAACGCCACGGCCGTCTCACATTCCAATTCTTGCAACCGCTCGCCATCGAAAACTCGATGGCGCCGCAATGCGGGCAGCAAACTGAGTAGCGCTCTTACGTCGCCGGCCTCAACGTATACCTCCTGTTGCAGGGCGAGCACCTGTTTATTATCAGGATAACGGTCCGCCAAATAGTCTAGCGTAGCGCGAGATTGCTCGAGTTGCTGGTTAGCTAACTGCATTTCTGCTCGCTTAATGCCAATCGCAACTTCGGCCGATGGCATTGCCTCGCGCGCAAGGCTCAAATAATTGTCGCGGCGGTCGACGGCATTTTGCGCCTGCGCGGCCTCGGCAGCGCCGAGATAATGGATAGCCGGTGCCAGATCGTCATCCGCACCTCGACTAAGCAGCTGCTCCGCGCGGACAAAATTTCCTTCGGCAAGTGCGACTAAGCCATTGGACAGGGCGCGCTTCGAGCGCTTCGCACGATACTCTCCGGTCCAACCTACCCAGCGTGTTTTTAATGTTAGGAGCCGATATAAAGCGCGCAACGCGAAATGTAGCAGCACCCAACTGAGCGCCAGCAAGACGACGAAAAATACGAAACTAGTGCGAAACACTTTGCCGCCATAACCGATGACAACGAATCCCGCATCGTCCGAAATAAAATGGCCAAACACCACCGCCACGACCAACGACAAGATAGTGATGAGTAGTAACTTCACGGCGTTGAGCCTGTTGTAGCGGGACGCGCAAGGCGATATTTTCGGATCACATCGAGACTACTAGTAATGCTCGGTAATGTTGGGGTTAACTCCAATTTTTGCGCCTCGGAGAGGCGACTGGAAATATTTGCTACGCTGGCATCGGACGTATCATAGTAGACCTCAAACAAGCGATT
>CAWLAW010000307.1:0-4749 GCA_963854885.1 Gammaproteobacteria bacterium
TTTGTTCGGCGAAAAATTTAATGTCCGAGAAAACGGATTGTTTGGCCTGCCGCCGCTGATCGTTTACGGCTCGGAGCAAACTCACAACAGCGTCGACAAGAGTATCCAACTACTCGGCATCGGTAGTCAGAATTTTCGTAAAATTCGAGTCGCCGACGACTTTACCATCGATCTAAATGCGCTAACCGAGCAGATTGAACTGGACAAGCGCCACGGCTATACGCCATTTTGTATTGTCGGCAACGCCGGCACAGTAAATACCGGTGCGATCGATCCCTTGAACGAACTCGCCGAAATCGCAGCTAGTAATGGCCTGTGGTTCCATGTCGATGGCGCCTATGGCGGATTGGCGGCGTCACTCGCGAGTAAACGAAAATGGTATAGCGGCTTGGCCGCAGCCGACTCTATCGCGCTTGATTACCACAAATGGCTCTACCAACCGTACGAGGTTGGTTGCACCTTGGTCAAAGATTGGGACGCACTGAATCGTACCTACCATACCTCGGCGGAGTATTTGGATTACGGCACGAGCGACGAAAAATTTGATGTATCGCGCCATCATTTTGATTTATCGCGGAACACGAAGGCATTCAAAGTATGGATGTCGTTCAAGGCGTACGGCGCAGCGAAGTTGCGCGAAATGATGACCAAAGACATCGCCTGCGCTGATTACCTAATCGAAATCGTCGAGCGATCTAACGACTTCGAATTGATCAGCAAGGCGGAACTTGCGATCGTTTGCTTTCGCTATATTGGCGTGCATCCGCGTGCTGAAGCGTCGTTAAACGGGCTTAATGCGGCGTTACTCGAGCTACTTGAAGCAGATGGCCGATTGTTCATCACCGGAACGACGCTAAGAGAAAAACAGGTGATTCGTGCTTGCATTATTAATCACCGCATCGAGCGCACCGACATCGATTTTATGCTGCATGTGATCCGCGAAGTAGCGACCGAACTCGCGCCGACCCCGAGCTAATATCCAGATCGCTCGCGCTATGCGTCGAGCCGGTGAAATTCCACGTAGAAGCGCACAGATTTCGAGGCTTCTACTTCCCGTCGGTTCGACGACCCCTGCGCGCTCAACGGCAAGCCGAACTTCTTCTACGTTCGGTTCTAGTATTCTATAGGTTAGCTCTCCTCCGATAAGACAATTAACCCCCAAACCCCTGCTTTCGTAGAATGCGCGCGAAGCAATCCAGCGGGTATTGTTGTGTCAGTAAATTCGGGCGTACGCTGATACGCGATTACGTCAGCCGGTAGTTCCTTCACAACCCCAATTTCCGCTGCGCATCGGTGGCCGATGCTGCCAAACGCGGACGCTGCGATCCATACTGCGTGCTGCGCTCTAAGGTATGAGCTATATCGAGTAACCGCTTGTCCTGTCCTCTCGGTGCGACGATTTGCACGCCGATCGGTAACCCTTCTTGGGTAAACCCTGCAGGGATAGAAATCGCAGGACATCCGGTCACGGTAATTGCCCAACACACCGCCATCCAATCGAGATAAGTCGCCATCTCCGTGCCCTCGATCGACTTTACCCACTCCTGTTCAATTGGAAATGGCGGTACGGCTGCCGCCGGGCAAACAAGAAAGTCGTGTTGTTCGAAAAACGTCGCCACGCGTGCAATTAACGCGCTATGTTTTTTCGTCGCTGCACTCACGTCGCTCAGCGACAACTTTTCTCCTTGTTCAACGTTCCAACGTACCGTGTCTTTCATGAGGTCGCGATGTTGCGCGTAATCATCGCGGAACCGTTCAACAAACGTCCAAGCACGAAACGTATTGAATATTTCGGCGGCGTCACTCAGATCAGGTTGCCCGGTTTCCACTATGCCGCCGAGCGATTCGATCGTTGGCAGGAATTGTTCAAGCACGGCGATCACTTGGCGATCAACGGGGCCGAAGCCGAGATCAGCGCTCCAGGCGAAACGCTGACCGCGAAGATCGGCAGGCAAGACGCCGTCGAATATCGCACCAGGCTCAGGTAACGCAATCGGCACTCGAGCATCGGGACCCGCCATGATCGATAGAAGTAAAGACAAATCGTCGACCGAACGCGCCATCGGTCCGGCAACTGCGAATGGGTCGCTTGAAAACTGCTTTGGCCAACTCGGTACCCGGCCTGGTGACGGCCGAAGTCCGACGACGTTGCAAAAAGACGCGGGGTTGCGCAGCGATCCGCCTAAATCGCTGCCGTCTGCGAAAGGCAACATGCCACACGCCAGTGCGGACGCCGCACCGCCGCTTGAACCACCGCAAGTTCGATTCAGGGCGTACGGATTGCGAGTTGCACCGAATACCTGATTAAACGTTTGCGAGCCAGCGCCGAATTCTGGAGTATTCGTTTTACCAATAATGATCGCACCCGCCTGCTTAAGACGAGTGACAAAGAGTTCGTCGAAATCAGGTACGAAATCGGCGTAAATGGGCGATCCGAACGTCGTACGCAACCCGTTCGTCGGCACCAAATCCTTAATCGCAATGGGCATGCCATATAACGGCTTGCCATCACGTTGCGCTTCGTTGGAATCCATCGCCCGTGCCGTGGCCATCGACTCCTCTGCCCGCAAAGTGACAATCGCGTTAACGACCGGGTTGATTTGCTCAATGCGCTGTAAGAATGCGCTCATCACCTCGGCGACGCCGATGGTCTTGTCAGCTATTTGTGCAGCGAGATCCCTCGCAGGCATCCAAAATATTTCATCACTCATTATTACTCATCCGCCTGTCGTAACGACACTCTCGGCACAACCGTAGCATAGCTAAACGCTCACGCAACGAGTGATAGAGCCCAGCGGTTTGGCCCGCGTAAATCGTCCAAGAACGCTTGGCAATAGCTGCTCCGGCACCCGGGAGAACGCACAAACTTGTGTCTCGCTCTAAGATTCCGCAGAATCTCTCCGCTTTCTATTCATATTCGGAACTCAAATCGCATGCCAGCACTACTTAGTGATGTCGACCCTGACGGGCTCGCAGAATTCTCCGTCGTCTTTACTGATCGTTCGCTTAACCATATGTCGGGTTCGTTTCAGGCCGTCATGAAGGATATCTCTCGAATTCTAAAGAGTGTGTACGGCGGATCGGCCGCGGTAGTGGTTCCTGGCGGCGGAACCTACGCGATGGAAGCTGTTGCTCGTCAGTTCGCGACCGATGAGAAGTGCCTCGTGATCCGCAATGGCTGGTTTAGCTTTCGCTGGACGCAAATATTTGAGATGGGCACGATCCCCTCGAGTTCCACCGTGTTAATGGCCCGTCGCAATGGCAGCGAAGCGCAAAGCGCGTTCGCGCCTGCACCGCTCGAGGAAGTATTGCGCAGCATAGCGGATGAGAAACCAGGTGTCGTTTTTGCTCCCCATGTTGAAACCGCCTCCGGCATAATCTTACCGGACGAATACATTCGCGCCGTCGGCCAAGCCGTGCGCGAATATGGTGGCTTATTTGTCCTCGACTGCATTGCCTCAGGGACGATTTGGGTAGACATGGAAGATTGCTTGGTCGACGTACTGATAAGCGCGCCACAAAAAGGCTGGAGCGGCTCGCCGTGTGCTGGATTGGTGACCTTAAGCGACCGAGCAGTCGAACGCATGCAAACAAAATCCAGCACTAGCTTCGCCTGTGATCTCGGAAAATGGCTGCAAATCATGCAGGCCTACGAACATGGCGGCCATGCCTACCATGCAACGATGCCTACCGATGGTCTGAGGCAGCTACGCGACACCATGCTTGAAACTGAGGCTTATGGATTCGAGAAAGTTAAAGCCGAACAGCAAGGTTTGGGCGACGCTGTACGCAAACTACTTGAGGACCACGGATTTACCAGCGTCGCGGCGGCCGGCTTCCAAGCGCCTGGGGTCGTGGTGAGCTATACCGACGACCCTCAGATCCAAAACGGCAAGAAGTTCCTCGAAAAAGGATTCCAAATAGCAGCTGGCGTGCCATTGAAGTGCGATGAGCCGGAAGATTTCATGAGTTTTAGGATCGGTCTATTCGGACTCGATAAACTACACGATATCGAAGGCACGGCGGCGCGACTCGCCGCAGCGTTGACGAGCATTGCGTAATTACTGATTTCTGATTACTGCAATATCGGGCATGACACGTCGATTCGAATTAGTGCGCTAGGCCGATCCACTACTCAACATGGCAAAAAAGTATTACGTCGTTTGGAAAGGAAGGGAACCCGGAATTTTCACCGAGTGGAGCGAGTGCAAAGCCCAGGTTGATCGGTTCGCGGGGGCGAAATATAAATCTTTTGCGACACTTGATGACGCTGAGTCAGCCTACCGTGGTAGCTCGGTAGCGTCGAAAGTCGGATCCGAGGTTCGCAAGAGAGGAAGTTTACCGACAAAAGCGAACAATAAATCTTCCTCCAAAACCGCAACCTTGTCCGCCGAAGGCGTCGCGGCGATGACGTTTGATACAAAAATATTCACCGATGGCGGCTGCGATCCGAACCCGGGGCGCGCGGGATCGGGACTCGCAGTGTATCGCGACAATGAGATCTCCACGCTTTGGTACGGCTTGTTTAACCCGACCGGGACAAACAACACGGCAGAACTAAATGCACTGAACCAGGCGTTAATGATGGCGCAAACCGAGCGCGAAGAAGGTCGAACAGTGGCAATTTATTGCGATTCAAAATATTCGATCCAATGCGTCACGACATGGGCTGCAGGGTGGCGACGCCGCGGCTGGAAAAAGGCCACGGGAGAAATCAAGAACCTCGAGCTGATCAAGGAAATGTTTACC
>CAWLAW010000308.1:0-4748 GCA_963854885.1 Gammaproteobacteria bacterium
GAAATCTCGACTGTTACGCTGCTGCTCGTGAAAATCGGGACGCGCTTCGAGTAACAATGTGTCGGCGGCGCGAAGTTGAATATCGCCGATTTTTTTTCTAATCCGCACGCCGTTACGTGCAACCGCCAGCACTGCGGCGTTATAGTTTGCGCGAAAACGACCTTCTTTGATTGTGCTGCCAAGTAGTGGACAGCTGTCACTGACAACAGCCTCAAGCAGCACGCGGTTGTGGCGGCTGCCGTCAAGTTTAAAAATTTGATCGTTGGCCGGGGTCAGTCCGTTAAAACGCTGTAAGTCGACCACCGAATCAACCACCCCGGCAAACATTAACCGGTCGTGTGCGTGCAACTCTACATCTGCCGATACTGCTGCGAGTAGTTCGTCGTCACGCTCAATTTCGATAAGATAGAGTTCCGGAAGACCGCGTAAACCTGCCTGTTCGATGGTCTGACCAACAAGCTCGCTGCCATCGTCGACGATCATTTCGACAACGTATTCGCGTGGGTCATCGGTCGGTTGCAACGCCGGTTTGCGTTCGGGTAGAAACCAATAACTGAATAAAATAGTGCAGCCGATGCCGACCACGGCAATCGGCAAGGCGACGCTTGTAATTTCAAACATTCCAAGGCCCGGATGATTAGTTTCTTCAATGAGCCACCCGTTAACGATGATATTCGTGCTTGTGCCGATCAGCGTGCAGGCGCCGCCTAAAATTGAGGCAAACGACAACGGCATTAAAAGCATAGAAATACTCAATGAATGCCGCTTCGCCCAGTCTTGGGTAACTGGCAAAAGCATCGCGACCAATGGTGTGTTGTTGAGAAACGCGCTCATGATTGCAGTGGGCCAGAGCAATCTATGCTGTGCGGAAATTAATGATTTCGGTTTTCCGAACACGTGGGTCACGAGCCAGTTCATCACGCCGGTCTCGCGCAAACCGGCTGCAACGATGAACAAGCATCCAATCGTCACGACGCCGTCATTCGCAAGACCCGCCAATGCGTCGCGCGGCAAAATAACGCCGAGCCCGCTCACCCCGGTAGTTGATCCGGCGGGAATCACCAGGAGCAGCGCAACGCCACCCCAAATTACAAAATCGGGAGCCCGATTTGTCCAAATGAGGGTGCTCAGCACGGCGAGTAGGATCGCGGCAGTAACGATCGCCGGGTCCATGAATATTGTTGCGTCGGTCAATTTATTCCGTCTTTATAGGTTAGTTCTTAAGCCCACGACCCGCTATGTGAATAAGATTAACCAATGAGAACACAAAGAGCACGGAGAAAATATTCTTTCAAAATTTCCTATTTTTACTTTCGTGTTCTTTGTGTTCCCGACTCTGGCTCCTGGCTGCGTTCGACCTCCCCCATCCATGGGGTCGTCCGTGGTTTATTTGCAGCGTTCAGTAACGACTGCGGTTCGATTCGAGGCTTTAAGATCCCACCTATGAGTCCGTCTTAAGGCCGTGCGTCGATACGCTGCAGTATAGCTCGTGCAAAAACTGATCGACTAATTACCAAGCCCGGTACACTAAGCGAATCGTGGACTTGGGGCGGCAAATTCGACACGTTGGGTTACCGCGAGCTCGTGATTCAAGTCGCCGCTTGGAGTATTCTGCGGCGTCTGTGTACTGCCAGTGCTGCGAAACGCAAACAGCGATGGGCTAGTCAGAAATAAAAGCGGTTTTTAAAAGATGGAGTGGCAATGGGAACTGGACCGTCGAATCGGGAATTAATGATCGCGAAAACTGTCGTTATGCTGAAAATGCAGGATGGCATGAATTCAAGGGTAGACGCTGATTGGATCGATCGCGACCGTGAGTGGTACCGAGCTCTATGGATCGAATGCGCTGAGCTAATGGACCACTATGGTGGATGGAAGTGGTGGAAAAGTTCGAACAAAGATGTCGAGCAAGTGATGCTGGAAATTGTCGATATATGGCACTTTGGTCTTAGCATGCGGTTTCCTGCGGATCGTCGAACCGACGACGCAGCCGCACTGATTGTCGAACAATGGTTGCAACCGACCACCTCGATAGGGTTTTTATCGGACGTTGAAAAGCTGGCTGAAAATGCGCTCGGTAAACAGGTATTCTTGGTCTCAATTATTCCGACATTATTGAATGACATCGGCCGGAGTTTCGACGATTTATATCGTAGTTACGTCGGGAAAAACGTGCTGAATTTCTTTCGTCAGGATCACGGCTATCGCGACGGCTCGTATATAAAATCCTGGCATGGCAGGGAGGACAATGAGCACCTCGTCGAGGCGCTGTCGTCAATTGAGAGCGAGGATGTCGATTTTAGCGAGCGCCTTTATCAGCTCCTAGAGGCGCGTTATCCGGCTAGCGGCGAATAGCGTCTGGTCGGTTTAGGATTGCGCTTCCAGATATCGTTCAGCGTCAAGCGCGGCCATACACCCTGAACCAGCAGACGTAATCGCCTGGCGGTAAATGGCGTCCGCCACGTCGCCAGCGGCGAATACACCGGGCACGTTTGTCGCGGTAGCAAATCCGGAGTCGCCTTTGCCGACATCAATGTAACCGCCTGTCATGTCAATCTCGCCTTGAAAAATCTCAGTGTTGGGCTTGTGTCCTATGGCAATAAACGTTCCGTGGACATCGATTTCCTTGGCTTCGTTAGTTTCGGTATCGCGGATCCGGATGCCGGTGACCCCAGCGTCGTCGCCGAGCACCTCGTCCAACACATGATTCCACTCGACGGTAACATTATCGTTTTGTTTTTCTAGTAATCGATTACTTAAAATCTTTTCCGAGCGAAACTGATCGCGTCGATGCACGACGGTAACCTTAGAGGCGATGTTAGAGAGGTAGAGTGCTTCCTCGACAGCCGTGTTACCGCCACCGATTACCGCAACCGGTTTGTTTCGATAGAAAAACCCGTCGCACGTCGCGCACGCCGAAACCCCCCGCCCTTTGAATGCTTCCTCGGATTCAAGACCGAGGTATTTCGCCGTTGCGCCCGTTGCAACGATCAACGCGTCGCAAGTGTATTCACCTTGGTCGCCGGTAAGACGGAAAGGCCGTTCGGATAAGTCCACGGCGTTGATGTGATCGTGAATTAAGTCCGTTCCGAAACGCTCGGCGTGACGTTTCATGCGTTCCATTAATTCCGGTCCTTGAACGCCTTGGTCGTCGCCGGGCCAATTGTCGACATCGGTCGTTGTCGTCATTTGCCCGCCGATTTCGACCCCTGTGATCAAAACGGGTTCGAGCGCGGCTCGTGCGCCGTAGACTGCGGCGGTATAGCCTGCCGGTCCAGAACCGAGGATGAGTAAGCGACAATGTTTCGTTGGCATGGTGTTTCAATCCTGTGCAAAATTCGTGCGAGCAGATCGTAGCACGCGATCGCTGGCCCAGGGCACCTAATGCAAGGTGAGTACTCACCGAAACTGATCCGCTGACATATACTGGACGTATCTGAACAACCGCAACGAGAAATTAGGTGCGCTATGACGATCCCGACGAGTATGAAGGCTGTTGAAATTACCAAATCTGGCGATCCCAGTGTGTTGCAAATATGTGACGCGCCGATTCCGCAAGTCGGGTTGGACGAGATCCTTATCAAAGTCCATGCCGCTGGCGTAAACCGTCCAGACTGCATGCAACGCCAGGGTCTGTACAACGTACCGGCGGATGCGAGCATTTATCCGGGTCTCGAAGTATCCGGTGAAGTGGTTGCGCGCGGTAGCGCGGTCAATCAATGGCAACTCGGAGATCGGGTCGTAGCACTGACTCACGGAGGCGGTTACGCAGAATATTGCACAGCCAATGAGGGTCACTGCTTGGTTTGGCCAGAGAAATTAACTGCCATGGAGGCTGCGGCATTGCCGGAAACGTGCTTTACCGTGCAATACAATATGCTCACCCGCGCGAACCTAGCTTTTGGTGAAACCGTCCTCATCCACGGCGGCAGTAGCGGCATCGGGACGGTTGCGATTCAGGTAGCCAAGGCGCTTGGGTGCACTGTCCTAACAACTGCCGGGAGCGATGAGAAATGCGCGTACTGCATCGATCTCGGCGCCGACGAAGCGGTTAATTACAAGCGCACGAATTGGTCCGACGAAGTCGAGCGCATTATGGACGGTAAGGGCGTCGATGTTGTTCTCGATATGGTTGCAGGCCCCTACGTTGAACAAAACCTACGCTTGCTAGCGCTTGACGGACGCTACGCGATGATCGCTTTCTTACTTGGCCCAAAGGCTGAAGTGAATTTCATGCACGTATTGACCAAACGCCTAACGGTTAGCGGTTCCACGCTGCGTCCACAAACGACCACGCAGAAAGCCGCCATCGCGGCCAATTGTGCAGCAACGATGTGGCCGATGCTCGACGACGGACGGCTTCGTTCAATGGTGAACGCAACGTTTCCGCTAGCAGAAGCGGTAAAGGCGCATGAGCTGATGGAAAGCAGCAAGCATATGGGCAAGATCGTACTTGAGGTAATCGCTGCCTGACGAATCTCTTCCAAGCCGCACGCGCGAATAGTTGCAACGCGAGACGACGCAAAATTCGCGCTTTTCGTCACGCATTATTCTTCAAATTACGGCATAATGCCGCGCTTTATTACATATTGAGCAGTTTCCTGGGGGATTTTGCGTGAGCTCTAATTATCTGTTTACAAGTGAATCAGTCTCAGAAGGCCATCCTGATAAGGTTTGCGATCGAATTTCGGACGCCATCGTCGACCTGTTTTTAGATGCCGACCCGCTGTCGCGCGTGGCAGCGGAGA
>CAWLAW010000309.1:0-4742 GCA_963854885.1 Gammaproteobacteria bacterium
GTTGCCTACATGAAAGAAGCGGACCCGAGCAAAGTCATGACGGTCGAAGGACTTGAAATGCTACGCGAAGGAACTGCAATTAATCAGCCAGAAATCGAGGGCGCGCTGATGCGCCAAAACCTAAGCCTGCTGGCCGGAGACATTGTCCTACTGCATACCGGTTACATGGAAATGGCCGACATTGATATCCCCCGCTACAAGAAATCGATACCGGGGCTCGGGGTCGGCGGCGCACTATTTCTAGCCAGCCATGATCCGATAGCGATAGGTGCAGACACCTTCGCACTTGAAGTGATGCCGTTCGAGAACAAAGGCAATGCGTTCGAGGTTCACTTGGAGTTAATTCCGAAACGTGGAATTTACATCCTTGAAAACATGGTAACGCGTGAACTCGTTACCGACCAAGCCTGGGAGTTTATGTTTGTGCTGGGGCAAGCTCGGATGCAGGGCGCAGTGCAAATGATTATTAATCCAGTAGCAATCCGATAGCGCGGCTAGTAACAGAAGCAGACGAACTCACAAAGAGTTGAACAAATCGGAATCTGCGAGGATTCGCAATTGCACCCAATCAACCGAACAAGATTTGGCGATGAAGTGAACGCCAAAGCTTTTCAACGTGGAGAAAATTAATGAGAAGATGGATGTTTGTAGTACTAGTGGCGAGCGCACTCGGAGTAGCGGGATGTGGATCTAGCCAGGACTCGCCAAGCGTAGCGTCGACCCCCGCCGACGTCGCCACCGCTAGCGTGACGTCGAACACTGCAGAGCTTGCTTCACCGCTCTCGGTGCTAGCCGATCCCAGTGCTGAAGGTATGAATCAAACCGCGCCTGCGGAATTCGATGTATTGTTTCACACCTCCGCGGGCAACTTCACGGTGCATGTCACGCGCGATTGGGCGCCTCGCGGTGCGGATCGTTTCTACTCGTTGGTCGTGAACAAATTCTACGACGAAAACCGATTTTTTAGAGTCGCAGCAGGGCAAGGATCAGGACGCTTTGTTGTGCAGTGGGGAATTCACGGAGACCCGGCCGTTAATGCTGCGTGGCTCGGCGCATCTCGCGCGAAGATTGATGACGATCCCTTCCAGCAATCAAACGGGCCAGGACGGATCACGTTCGCAACCTCAGGACCGAATTCGCGCACCACGCAATTGTTTATTAATTATTCAAACAATAATTTCCTCGACGGCATGGGCTTTAGTGCGTTCGGCGAAGTGACTGGCGAGGGAATGAAAGTCGTTGACGCGATTTACGGCGACTACGGCGAGCGCCCGGATCAGGGCCGGGTTCAAGCGCAAGGCAATGCTTATCTAGCGAAAAATTTCCCGAACCTCGACTACATACTCAGCGCAACTGTTGTTGAGTAACGCGTGTTCCCGACGCGCCATCACGACGAGCAAGTAACGTTGCTCGTCGTGACGCTCGTAGGCCTGGTGGAAACGACCCGTTTGTTTTGAACCGACGAATAGCCGGATCCGATCCAACTGACCAGAATTCCACGAGACGTTATGTTCTCGGGATTTTGGTATGTGCTTACACAGTCAACTTTATTGATCGCCAAATCCTTTCGATATTGCTCGAATCCATTAAGCACGATCTGGGTATTTCCGACCAAATGCTCGGCCTCCTATCCGGCTTCGCTTTCGCTCTGTTTTACGCCGTAATGGGGATCCCCATTGCGCTATGGGCGGATCGCGGTAATCGCCGAGATCTCATTAGTATTGCATTGGCATTGTGGAGTCTCATGACCGCAATGTGCGGTATGGCGCAGAATTTTTGGCAGTTGGCGGCTGCCCGTGTCGGGGTCGGGATCGGTGAGGCCGGATGTACGCCGCCAGCATTTTCCCTGTTAAGTGACTATTACGCGCCGGGTGAACGTGGGACGGCATTCGCGATTTATTCTCTCGGGATCCCGATTGGACTAATGTTCGGACTATTTGTTGGCGGGTGGATCAATGAGGCCTTCGGCTGGCGCATGGCATTTTTTGTTGTCGGTATTCCCGGGGTGTTGCTCGCCGTGGTGGTTAAGTTAACCGTCGACGAACCCGAACGAGGACACATTGAAAAGATAGACGTGCAAACGCGCAAGCCGTTATTAAAAGAGTCCGTAAAATTCTTGTTTAAACAACCCGTGTTCCGCCATTGCGCTGCGGCGGGCTCGCTCTCGGGGTTTATTGCCTACGCGGGCATGGGCTGGTATCCGGCATTTCTAATCCGTAGCCACGCAATGGGAACAGCCGAAATAGGCTTGTGGTTGGGTTTGATCATAGGAGTCTCTGGGGTGATCGGCCTGCTACTCGGTGGCTACTTATCCGACAAGCTCGGCGCGCGCGATACACGGTGGTACTTTTGGTCAGTGGCCGTTGGCGTACTGATTGCCGTGCCGTTTAGTGCATGCAGTTTTCTCGTTTCCGATCCATACACGGCAATGCTGCTGTTTTCAGTTCCCTTAATGATCGCAAACGCTTGGCTAGGCCCAACAGTCGCGCAGATTCAAGGTATTGTGGAACTGCGAATGCGTGCAGTGGCGGTGGCTGTATTACTCTTTATTACGAACATGCTGGGACTGGGTCTCGGCCCGTGGCTCATCGGGACAGTTAGCGATGCGTTGCGCCCGGAGTTCGGGGAAGACTCGCTGCGTTGGAGTTTATTTATGGTCGGATTTTTTGGCTTATGGGCGGCGTGGCACTACTTTCGTGCCGGTCAGCTATTGGAGGAAAATTTACGTAGCTCCCGCGCCAACGTTGCGGAATTCACTCACGGGCTTTAACGAGTTTAATTTTCGTGGACATAAATTAGGCTTCGCGGAGTTGGCGCGTTCCATTGAAGACCCAAGCAGTTTACCGGTCTTAATTAAACCATTCCCGTGGTGGGCTTTGAAAATCTTATCGCCGTTTTCGTCTTTGTTTCGTAGTTTGTTAGCGATGCGCTACTTATGGAACTGCGAGATAAATATGCCTGAAGAAAATTGCGCGCGTTCCTAAATGGCGACATTCCTCACACCCCTATCGTCGCGGCGCTGTCGGCTTCAGATCTGATCAAGTCGGGCAGAACATATGATATTGATGGCGATCCGGCCGGCAATAAGTCTTCCGCACTTGCAGAGGTGTGAGTTGTAAATATTGAGAGAACTACGCTTCTCGGCGTGGCCGGAAAAACGGCAACTGCATACCGTTTTCCAAGGGTTCGAAGACGACTTCAACCGGTAAGCCGATCGTCAGGTCTTGATAATCCAGATCGCGAAGTCCGGCGGTGATACGCACACCCTCTTCCATTTCAACGACCAGCACCGCGTAGGGAAAGATGCTTTCAAATTCCGATGACATTGGCATGTAGCACACCGTCCAGGTATACACTTCGCCACGACCGCTCGACTCGTGCCAATTCCATTGATCGGAGCCGCATTTCGCGCACATAAAACGTGGCATGTGTCGCCAGTTACCGCACCCTTCGCAGACTTGAAAACCGAGTTTTCCCTCGGCGCAGTTTTGCCAGAACTGCTCGTCGAGATAGCTCGTCGGACGCGGTGCGGGATTAGGAATAAATTCGCTCACCAGATCACCTCCTCAAAATTACTAGGCTGCCATCGCCGAAATCACCCCAACCTGTTACCAGGCCCAGCTCGGCATTGTTCACCTGCATTTCACCGCCGTCGCCACGCAATTGACGCACCGCCTCGAGCACATGATTCATACCCCACACGTGCGCTTGCGAATGCAAACCGCCGTGCGTATTCATCGGAAACTTACCGCCAAACTCGATGTTGCCATCTTTGACGAACTCTCCCACGGCGCCGCGCTCGCAAAAGCCCATGGCTTCGAGTTGCAACAATACGACGTAGGTAAAACAGTCATAAACTTGGATGAAATCCATGTCCGTCGGCTTAACCCCAGCCATGGCGAATGCCTGCGGCGCGGCATTCGATAGTCCGATATCAAACATATTCGGCCGATTCGCGATGTCGTCTGCTGGATACGGATGACCTTCTGCCACGGCCATAATGTAGGCTGGGGTGTTGGGTAGATCTTTCGCCTGATCGGCCGAACTTATAACCACGGCGCAAGCACCATCGGTTTCCAAACAACAATCGTATAGACGGAACGGATGCGATATCCAGCGCGAATTCAAATAGGCTTCCATGTCCAACGGTTTCCCGCGAGTTACCGCCTTATCGTTGAATTGTGCGTGCTTGCGGGCGGCAATCGCAATAGCACCTGTCGTCTCCGCTTCGATACCGTAAAGCTGCATATGCCGAGTCGCCATCCACGCATACATTTGCACGGGGGAGGCGCTACCGTAGGGAAAGTAATAGCCATTTAGAGTTCTTTCAAGCGCGGGCAGGGAGATTGTTTCTACGAACTTTGCGCCTGGTTTGGGGCGCAGTGCGGACGACCCATTCCAACCGACGGTAACGACAATGTTTTTCGCGACCCCGGATGTAATTGCCATGGCCGCACTTTGCAAGGCCGTCACCGGGCTCGCACCACCCATGTTTACAGTCACCGAATAACGCAAGTCTTGGATGCCTAGATTCGCGGCAATCTCTTCGGCGGTAATCAGTACCGGCGGCATGACCAAGCCATCGATATCGCTCGGTTTAAGCCCTGAATCAGCGATCGCGATGCGCACAGATTCCAACATCATTTCCGCAGATGGCCGCTGCGCGCCGCGCGTATAGTCTGTTTCACCGATGCCGACAATTGCAGTTCGATCTCGAAAATCTACAAGCATTGAGCTAGACA
>CAWLAW010000310.1:0-4734 GCA_963854885.1 Gammaproteobacteria bacterium
GCCGCTCCCGCCAAGCCGAAAGCGACTAGTTGATCGTATAGTCGCGGCTCCGCATGCACGCACCATAAGCTCGATTATATTCATCTACCCGGTCAACTCTGTCTAGATACGCGCGATCAGTTTGCGCGTGTTGAGCTTGCTGGGCCTGCTGATATTGTTGCTGCTGTCGGTATTGTAATTCCTGCTGGCTGGGCCCCGACGGCTTGCTCGAGCGCGACAACGCGCCAAAGACCGTCGATGCAATTGCGCCGTAAGCCGCGCCTTCTCCGGCGTTGCCCGCTATCGCGCCACCCGCCGCGCCTAGCGCTGCGCCAGTTGCCGCATCTCCGACTGCGCCTCCGCCTTGAAAGAAGCCGCCGTCGCCGATACCTAGAAAGCCGCGATTGCGACTTCTACCTCGATCACCGTAGGGAGTGCGAGAAGGCCCTTGATTATAGGCCTGTTGCGGTGGCGGTGGGGGCGCGCTTCGGGCGGCCAAAGGCGGTGCTGTGCTTGGATCGAAGCCTGTTTGGCTGACTGACCATTGATGACATTCAAATCTATCTCGTGATTGTTGCTCTTCGGATTGACCTTGACCGGGATAAGCGAAAATTTGAGACTGAGCGATAGTCGCCATGGGAATTAATAAACTTACCCACGCAAGGAACGTTAGCGGACTGATAAATTTGTGCATTTTCGCGTCTCCAACAAAAAAGATTCTTATACTTGCGAATCGTAACCAGAATTATACGCCGAATGATGCAGTAATTCTGATGCTTATTTCCGCATTTCAACGGAACTCACAGGAATTATTACCTCGCACCTTCGTGCTGAACTGCCTTGCTACTATTCGATTCGAGGATCTTATCGATTATGTGAACAATTTTCATGGCTGCGCCTTTATTCTGTTTTACTATCTGTTTGCCCGCAGCGCCGCTGGCGTCTCGCAAATTACTGTCGCTTAGCAGACGTTCGAAGATGCCTTCTAAGCTTTGTGTATCGCTGACGACGTTCAATGCATTTGCTTTTTCCATTATGTCGACGATTTCCGAAAAATTTTCCGTGTAAGGTCCAACGATCACCGGTATTCCGAGTGCAGCTGGCTCGAGGACATTGTGACCGCCTTTCGGCACTATGGATCCGCCTACAAAAGCAATGTCGCTAGCAGCGTAAAATTTGGGGAGCTCGCCGATAGAATCGATAACGCACACGTCGACTTCGGGACCGCAGGCCGTCGATTCGCTGTGGCTAATCACCTGAAACCCTAGGCGCCGACAAAGATCACTCACGGATGCGAATCGTTCTGGATGTCGAGGGGCCAACAGTAATAAAAGTCCGGGATGGCTGACTGATGCTTTGGAAAATGCCTTTAGGACTATCTCCTCCTCGCCATCCCGGGTGCTTCCGGCAATTATGACAGCGCGATTCACGCCAAAGACTCGACGTAACGATTGACCAGATTCCAATGCACTCGGAGGGAGTTGTACATCGAACTTTATACTGCCAGTTACGGTGACCGACTGAGAATCCGCACCTAGCGCAATGAGCCGATCGCGATCCAGTGAAGATTGGGCTGCCAAGCAGTCAATTGATTGGAGCATTAGGGCCACCTGCGAACCGACATATTTGTAGCGCGATGCGGATTGTCGGGACAGGCGAGCGTTGGCCAATACAACGGGCAGATTCGTTGCGGCGCATCTAGCAAGCAAATTTGGCCACAGCTCCGTTTCCATTAGGATTAAAAGCTGCGGTTTGTAATGTGACAAAAACGCTGACACAACCCATGGCATATCGTAGGGGAAGAGCACATGGGAAACGGAATCACCGAAGCGTCGACTGGCAGCGATTGCGCCGGTAGCCGTTGTTGTGCTCAACAAGATCGGGATAGTCGGGTAGTGGTTCAGCAGGTAATCTATGAGAGGGGAAGCCGCTACAGTTTCACCCACAGAAACCGCGTGGATCCAGACCGGCCGCCCGGCCGGCGCTGCCCGCAATCGCCACGCAAATCGCTCGCGCCAGCGGCGTCGATGTTTAGGGTAACGCCGCTCGCGCCAACAAATGCGTAACAGTAGAACTGGAATTAATAGATGGATAATCGCGCACTCCTTCGCTTACACCACGAAAATTGATCTCACACCCAGCGCCCCGAAGTAAGCTCAAATCAGCCTGCGTGAAACTCTGGTACACCTCGCGCAAATTCTCAGGAAAGGGAACATATTCGATCCGGCCACCCCCGTGCCACTCCAACACTGCCGCAGCAACTTGGTTAAACGTTTCCGCTGTTCCTGTTCCGCAATTAAAAACCCCCGAACAATCCGGCCGATCAGCGAACCACAACGTTGTTGCTACGGCATCGTCCACGTGAACAAAATCTCGACATTGTTCACCTGCGGCATAACCGTGACTGCCATCGAATAAACCAATACGCTGCGATTCCAGGATCTGACGATTAAAATGGAACGCAACGCTCGCCATCGAATCTTTGTGCTGTTCGCGAGGGCCGTAAACGTTGAAATATCTAAGCCCAACTATTTGGCTAGTAATTTTCTCGCGATGTCGCGACACATAGCTATCAATCAACTGTTTAGAATAACCGTACACATTTAAAGGGTGTTCGTTGTCGCCGTTTTCTGCAAACACGACACTCTTGCCATACACGGCGGCACTTGAAGCGTAAACGATGGGAATTGATCGGTGCGCGCAAAAATCAATGAGATCACGCGTGTAAGCGTAATTTCGATCGAGCATCATGCGTCCATCCCACTCCGTGGTGGTCGAGCATGCGCCTAAATGATATATCCGTTCAATATCGGAGCACGACTGACTACCCGATGCGAAGCCGGCCCTAAACTCCTCAAAGTCTTGGTAGTCCGCAATTGACGCTTGCGAAATATTCGTAAATTTCCTTCCGTCAGTTAGATCATCGACGACAATTATGTCATCGATCCCTCGTCGATTGAGCTCATGAACCAGGTTACTCCCGATAAAGCCCGCACCACCTGTCACAATTATCATGGACGCCTCGCAGAAATCCTTTCCAGAATAGCAGTTGTAGAGAGACCGTCGGAGAACGGCAGGACTAACACTTCACCACCCGATTTCGTAACTTCGTCCTTGCCAACAATCTGCTCGACTGAATAGTCGCCGCCTTTGACGAGAACATCAGGCTGTAAAGATTTTATTAACGACAACGGCGTATCTTCGTTGAAGCTCACCACCCAATCTACGCTCGCCAAAGCCGCAATTACATTCATGCGGTTTTGCAGATTGTGAATTGGCCGGCCTTCGCCTTTCAGTCGCCGCACCGAACTATCTGAGTTGATCGCGACAACGAGCCTGTTTCCGAGCGCCTTTGCCTGCTCGAGATAGTGCACATGGCCCGCATGCAGAACGTCAAAACAACCGTTAGTCATTACGACACGCTCCCGACGAGCGCGCGCTGAATCCACGTGTAAACGCAAACTCTCGAGCGACATAACACGAGAAGACGATTCTGAAGCAACTCCCAAGGCGCCCTCTAACTCCGCTCTAGATACGCTTGCGGTTCCGATTTTACCAACGACGAGTCCCGCAGCGGCGTTAGCAAATGCTATCGCTTCATCTAAGTCGTGCCCCGAAGCCAGTGCGCTGGCAAGTACCGCGCACACCGTGTCGCCGGCACCTGTTACGTCGAACACGTCGCGCGATTTCGCAGCGAGCGTTAGAGAACTACGACGAGGCGAAATCAAAGTCATTCCGTTTTCGCCGCGAGTAACCAGAATTCCTTCGATATTGTGGATTTCACACAACTGGATACCACGCTCAATAATTTCGTTCTCGTCCTGACACTTCCCGACACAAGCTTCAAATTCTGAATAATTTGGGGTCACGAGATAAGCCCCTGCGTAGCGCGAAAAATCATTTGATTTTGGATCCACGATCACCCGTTTTCCAGATGCATTCGCTGCCTTGATCAGCGATTGGCAATCATGAAGAAGTCCCTTGCCATAATCTGAAAGTACCACAACCTCTGCCCGTGATACGTTTTCGTTGAAAAGTTCGACAAGGCCAGCATATGCGGTGCGTTCGGTTGTCGATTCGAAATCTAGCCGTAACAGTTGTTGGTGTTGACTCAATACACGTAGCTTTACCGTCGTTCGGGCCGACGCGCCAGAAATGAAATGCGTGACTATCCCTGATTTTTCGCACAAATTTGTAAGCGTTTTACCTGCCGCGTCACAACCCACGCCGCCGATTAGTTCTACAGGCACGTCTAGCGCAATAATATTCGCGGCAACGTTTGCCGCCCCACCTACTCGCTCGCTTTGTTGTTCTACTTTTACAATTGGAACCGGCGCTTCAGGTGAAATGCGCCGCGTTTGGCCGTGCCAATACTGATCAAGCATGACGTCACCGACAACAAGAACTTTTCCGGGTTGCCAGTCTCTAATACGGGAAGTCATTTTGGATGCGATAGAATTCAGTCAATTGGTTTAGGAAAACGGGGTGGGCAGATAAATCGTAGCCGTGATCCTATCACTAAGTGGCAATCCAATCAGAGGAGTATTTAAATTTCATGGCACTTCGCCCGGCAATATTTTGCGCAATTTTATCGCTCACCCCTTCGCCATCTATGGCTCTCGGTGAGTTCCATGCTACCTACGAACTAGCTGTCGGGGCCCTTACAGTTGGAGAAATGAGTCGAACTTTCGAGGTTGATGCTAATGGTGCTTACAAATTCGTGTCGACATTCGAAACGACAGGGCTCGCCGCTTT
>CAWLAW010000311.1:0-4725 GCA_963854885.1 Gammaproteobacteria bacterium
AAAACCTCACCCGCCCATCTGGATTGGCGCTCGCGGTCCGAAAGCGATTAAGAACGCGGCAAAACTCGGATACCACTTAATGGCGACGCTCGGTCCTGATCCCGCGCCCCTCTACATAGAGACATTAAAAGAGTCCGGCTACGACCCGGCCGACTTCAATATCGCACAATTGCGTATGGCCTACGTTGCCGAGACAACCGAAAAAGCCTGGGATGAGTGTGAGGAACATCTGTGGCATCTACTCACGTTTTACCAAGATATTCTCGCTGAAGCGAAAGATGCAGAGGGTGACGACACGCCATTACCGGCATCGAGCGCCAAGGAATTGCGTAATTCGCCGCTCGCTGAAAATATGTTGATTGGTAGTCCTGATGATGTCGGCAAGAAACTCGAAAAATTCTGCGACGATTTCATGTGCACAGATTTCATCATGGATATGCAACTACCGGGAATCGACCCGGCAAAAGCGACCCGCTCGATGGAATTATTTGCGACGGAGCTCATGCCAAGCTTTCGCGATCGGTAGTCGAAACCAATGGATATCGTCGTACTTGGAGCCGGCGCGCTCGGCACAATTCTGGCCGCCCATCTAGTCGAAGGCGGCCACGCAGTCAGCCTAGTTGCGCGCGGCCGACGTGCGGAACAAATTGCGAAAAGCGGCTTAATCGTCAGCGGGCTTGCCGATATCCGCACGCGCTGCGGGCTTGTGAGCGAAGCCCAAAACGCAACGGCAGATCTTTTAATCGTAACAGTTAAAACCTACGACACCGAAGCTGCGATCAACCCATTTGGCCGCGACCATTTCAAGTCGGTTTTCTCGGTCGCCAACGGGGTGGCGAAAAATTCACAACTGGTAGATCAATTTGGTGCCGAGAAAGTTCTTGGCTGCATGGCCGACACGAGCGGCGAATTACTCGATAGCGGCGAAGTCGCCTTTACGCGAAATATCTGTTTGCATTTGGGTGAACTCACGAACGAATTGTCCTCTCGTGCGAGCGACGTTGTGCAAACGATCAACACTAGCGGCGTAAACGCACTAGCGAGGGACAACATTGAATCCGTCGAGTGGTCGAAGTTTGTTGGCTGGACGGCCCTACTGGTTCTTGCGACATCGAGCCGGGCATCGACTGGAAATTTCCTCGCCGAGCCAAATTGTGCGGCCCTTGCAAGCAGCATCATCCATGAGATGGCAGCAATCGCAAGCGCAAAAAATATCGCCATCATCGACCAATCACCGTTGCCAGTTGCGAGTATCGCGGGCGCCTCGCTTGAAGACGGACAGCGGCAACTTATGGAACTGGGAAATAAATGGATCGTAAACGCACCGGGGCACCGTCTGTCAGCGCTACAAGATTTGGAGCGTGGGAAACATCTTGAAGTACACGAAACCTTGGGATTTGCCGTAGAAGAAGCTGATCGGCTGCGTATTCCAGCACCAACGTTACGCGCTTGCTACCCATTGATCGCCGGCATTAACGGACTCCTAGTTCGACAATAAAAAATGCAGATCGGCATGCCCATTGGACCTCGCATCCCCGAGGTTTAAGCCAGTCGTCGTTGAGGGTAATTAACCGGATCGAACCCTCGTGAAGTTCGCAACGCGTAACATCTGCACGAGACGTGAACGGGCCGAAATTTTATTCGCTAGATGGCTGGCAAAGCGTCGGGCCGCGAGTCTAGGCCTAAGCAAGTTCGTTGGTTTTCAGTCGAGAGCGACCGACGAGGGAACTTGTTCGACCTCGACCCTCGTCGTCCATTCATAGCTGTCCGCGCGTCGTCCGTATTGAATTCCAGTTAAAACGTCGTAGAGTTCGTTGGCAACCGGACCTGACTCGTTGTTGTTTAAGGTCACCTCGCGCCCCTGCATGACGAGCCGACCGACAGGCGCGATCACGGCCGCCGTGCCCATCCCAAATGCCTCGGTTATTTCACCGCTTTCGATATCTCGCCACACATCATCAATCGTCATGGACGTCTCATTCATGGTGTAGCCCAGATCCGGCGCCAGGCGTAATACCGAATCGCGCGTAATCCCATGGAGGATCGCGCCAGACAACGGCGGCGTGCGTATTTCCTTGTCGCCGTAGACGAACGCAATGTTCATTGCCCCGACTTCGTCTATATAGCGACGTTCTAGCGCATCGAGCCACAAGACTTGCTGGCAATCCTGTTTTCGTGCGGATTCGGAAATTGCGATGCTCGCAGCATAGTTGCCCGGGGTCTTCGCCTCACCGGTGCCGCCGCGGACAGCTCTAACGTGATCGTGGGAAACATACACTGAGATCGGATTAAAACCATCCGCAAAATAAGGCCCAACCGGACTGACGATAATGTAATGAAGGTATTCACGGCTCGCACGGACCTCTAGAACCGGCTCCGTCGCGATAAGAACAGGCCGAATATAGAGCGATGCCTCTTCGATGTTTGGCACCCAGCGGTGTTCTAGGCTTACGAGCTTTTTTATTGCCTCAAAATGCAGATCTTCGTCCACCGAAGGCATGCCCATTCGGTCGGCAGAGCGATTAAATCTACGGCAATTTTGCTCCGCGCGAAAAAGGTTTAAATCGCCATCCGCCCGTTTATAGGCTTTCGTCCCATCGAATACCATTTGTCCGCAGTGGAACGCGGCAGCCGCGGGATCGAGGACTAAATTTTTATACGGGCCGATCGTCGGTTCCCCCCACCCATCTCCCTCTCGAAATCGATGGGAAAACATACGATCGGTAAAATGGCGGCCGAAGCCGAGCGCATCGGGTATTTGCGGTGAGAGGTTTTCGCGTACCGGTTCAATACGTATCGCAGTCATATTTATTCACTAGTTGGTGTGGCCTGGCCTATGAGTCGATTATAGCGCACCAATAATCCAATCCCATGATCAACAACGGTGATGTTCGTGCGTGTACGATGCTCCGCGCGCTTGACAGGTCCGGCTGAGCCACTTAGTTTCGTTCGCAAAATGTAATCAAGGAAGCACAAATGTCGTTTTTTCTCACAGAAGATCAGTTAGCGATACGCGAAGCCGTAACCAAGCTATGCGCCGACTTCGATGCCGATTATTGGCTAAATTGTGATAACGAAGGACAATTTCCACAGCAATTTGTCAATGCCATTCGTGAAGGCGGTTGGCTCGGTATCGCCATGCCCGAAGAGTTCGGCGGCTCGGGGCTGGGTATCACCGAGGCGTCGCTAATGATGCAAGCCGTGACGCAGTCGGGGGCAGGCTTCACTGGCGCGTCGGCAATACACCTCAACGTCTTTGGCCTAAACCCAGTCGTCGTGTTCGGCTCTGAAGAGCAAAAACGACGGATGTTGCCACCGATGATCAGCGGTGAACGAAATTCTTGTTTCGGCGTTACGGAGCCCAACGCCGGTCTCGACACACTCTCTCTGGAAACTCGCGCTGAGCGCAGCGGCGATGGCTACATCGTGAATGGGCAAAAGCATTGGACGTCGATGGCGCAACGCGCAGACAAAATACTACTCCTCGCCCGCACAACGCCAAAGGACGAGGTCGAAAAACGTACCCACGGTTTGAGTCTGTTTTTTACGGATTTTAATCGCGATTATGTAGAAGTCCGCGAAATCCCGAAAATGGGTCGCAAGGCCGTCGATTCGAATGCCGTGTTCTTCGATAATTTCCCCATCCCGCACGAAGACTTAATCGGAGAGGAAGGCAAAGGGTTCCACTACATATTGCATGGCCTGAACCCGGAACGAATATTGCTCGCCGCCGAATCCGTTGGGCTAGGTCGCGCCGCACTCCAGCGCGCCTGCACGTATGCACAAGACCGTGTCGTGTTCGGACGCGCAATCGGTCAGAACCAGGGCATTCAGCACCCCTTAGCAAAATGTTGGATTGACTTAGAAGCCGCCGAACTATTGGCCTATAACGCCGCTCAATTGTATGACGCCGAACAAGAGTGCGGCGGCCAAGCGAATGCGGCAAAATACTTCGCGGCGGAAGCCGGTTTCCACGCGTGCGAAACCGCGATGCTTACACACGGCGGCATGGGTTACGCAAAGGAATATCATGTCGAGCGCTACATGCGCGAGATGATGATCCCGCGTATCGCGCCGGTTAGCCGAGAAATGATTTTCAACTATATCGCTGAGCGCGAGCTCGGCTTACCGCGTTCTTACTAATCGGCATCGCGAAAAAAGGTCCCCAAATACTCCCGGATAAGAGCGACGGACCACAGCAAAATCACTGTTGCCGGTCCGGGCAACCAACCCAACGCTGTCGATGGTCTCGCGAGTAGCCATCTGCGGTGGCTGCGGGGAAAATGCGCGGCGTCTGCCAAAGTCGAATCGTGGTTAGTCACCTTACTCCTGAATTAACTTGTAGGGTGCCGCGTGACGTAGGAGCGCACGCCGTGAGTATCTCTACGAATTCTTGTTTGTAGCGAAGGTCGCAACCTAGAACGCTAATTCCTGAATACAACTCAAGTACGGATAACTTGTCCAAGATCGAGCTTATTCTTACCGACGTCGCTGCTAATTTTCGAGCCTATCAGCCACCCACTGAGTGTATCCTAGACTCCATAAGAGACGGCCACGGAGACGGCGTCGACGTCGGCTTTGTGCCCGAAACAGCCATTCGATCTATATTGGCACAATAACATTCGCGTTTCAAAATGAGAGCCCCAAGCGGGTCTCGTTTTCCGGAAAAGCCCATTTTTCTAATAGTTTATAAAGGACTAAAATCATGAATGACTTTGGCGATAT
>CAWLAW010000312.1:0-4716 GCA_963854885.1 Gammaproteobacteria bacterium
CGATCGGGCTGGGACCAATCGGGTAACGTTAGCCATATTCAGTTCCATCTATTACGCTCGCTCTCAACTATCTTCATGTTCTGTAGCGGGACACCGGCAGTGCTCATTTTGGTTTCGACCCTATCTGTTTAGGGGAGGAATCGTGCTCCGGCAATGTACAATGTGAAAGTCTGTGACGCCGGTCACCGAGGCTGTCAAATGAGTGTGACGCCGATCGCACTTGGGTAGGGTTCGCTAGGTGAAATTACAGTCGGCGACGATCGGAAATATCGAGCATGTCCGGCTAATAAATTGGGTTTAGGAGAGTCGAAAACAGTGGAAAATGTTGACCTGGAGGTGCTTAAAACAGCCGTCGAGTGGCTTCGACAGGATGGCGAGGTCGTGCTCGCAACAGTCGCAAAAACCTGGGGTTCTTCGCCACGACCGGCTGGATCGATGATGATATGGCGTGCCGATGGGCAATTCGCTGGATCGCTATCTGGTGGCTGCATTGAACAAGAATTGCTCGATCAATTCGCCACGAATCGTCCGTCCCAGCCTAGCAGCGTGACCTACGGTGTAAGTAAAGAGCAAGCGGTTAGTCGCGGTTTACCGTGTGGGGGCGAGGTGACAGTAGTTATCGAGACGTTGCGATCGGCCGAGCAAGGGCAAGATATTTTGGCTCGCTTAGCGCGGCGCGAACGGGTTCAGCGCGTTTTAGATATGCAAAGCGGTGATTCGCGCGTTGAAACGCCCGACGATCTAGCGCGAACCGGAATTGAAAACCAGCAATTCCGCGCAATTTTTGAACCGAAATGGCGACTCCTCGTTATTGGGGCGGGGCAACTAAGTGCCTTTGTTACTCGCTTTGCGGACACTTTAGGTTACGAAGTGCTGGTCTGCGATCCGCGTGAAAACTATCGCCAGTCCTGGCTCGCAGACGAAGTTACACTCCATAGTGAAATGCCAGATGACTTTATATCTGCGCAACGATGTGACGCGCAAACTGGGGTTGTAGCACTTACCCACGATCCAAAATTAGACGATTTGGCGATTATGGACGCGCTGGATTCCCCCGCTTTTTACGTCGGTGCGCTCGGTTCGAGTCGCACGAACGGGGCGCGACGCGAGCGCCTGCGGGAGCATTTTGATATCAGCGAGGAACGACTCGGGTTTATGAGCGGACCAATCGGATTGGACCTCAATACGCGCACGGCATCGGAAATCGCATTAGCGATAATGACCGAAATAACCGCACGACGAAATGGGGTCGAACTCACTAGCAAACGATTGACGGTACGCGAAGACGATCGAACACCATGACCCACATCGTCGGCATTCTGCTTGCGGGAGGGCGATCGCGACGTTACGGAACGAAAAATAAATTAACCCAATGTGGCGCTGATGGCGTGGCAATCGGGATCAAGGCGGCTTGTGCAATGGCCGCGGCGGTCGACGAATTACTCGTCGTCATTGCGCCAGAAGAGGCAAGTTCGGCAGCGCTCTTTGCCCCAGACTATCCGATTTCGCGTTGCCCAACGTCATATAAAGGCATGGGCCACAGCATCGCCCACGGCGTACTACAGACGCCTCACGCTGATGGGTGGTTGATCGGTCTAGCGGACATGCCCTACGTGCGAACAACGACTCACCTAAGGATTCGCGACGCGCTAAACTTACCCGATGCGATAGCCCGCCCCATGTACGACGATCGGGTCGGACATCCGGTTGGATTTGGCAAAGAATATTACGGCGAGTTAATCGCGCTAAACGGTGATGCCGGCGCGCAATCTATCATCATGCAACACCACAGTGCTGTGGTTTTCGTACCCACGGAAGATTCTGGGGTCCTTATCGATATCGATCGTCCAGAAGATCTGGCGATGCAAGGTTCGTCTCAAACTTGATTACGAACAGTCAATCGCGCGCGTCTAGCGGTGGCGATAAGCCTGCTCGTTAGACGATAGAGAAGAACTGGGCAAGTGGGGTAGGTCTGCCGATTTCGAAGCCCTGTGCGTAATCGACCCCAATGTCGCGTAACACTTCTAAAACACCACGATCTTCGACGAATTCGGCGATCGTTTTCTTACCCATCACGTGGCCAATGTCGTTAATCGATCGAACCATCGCAAGATCAATCGAGTTCGTGCAAATGTCGCGAACAAAGCTGCCATCGATTTTTAGAAAATCGACGGGCAGTTTTTTGAGATACGAAAATGACGAAAAACCGCTGCCAAAGTCGTCTAAAGCAAACATGCATCCGCAGTCTTTCAACAGCGTAATAAAGTTAGTCGCTTGTGCGAGATCAGAAATCGCCGCCGTTTCGGTGACTTCAAAGCACAATTTTTCCGGTGGGATGCCCCCTTCATTAATCTGTTCAAGAATGAACTGAAGTATCGCCTTATTACCTAAAGACTGGCCGGACAAGTTAATAGCGCATAAGTGCAGTTGAGCGACTAACTCAGGGTGTTCGCGTAGCCATGCGAGGGCATTTCCGATCATCCAGCGATCGACTTTATCGGATAAATTGTAACGTTCTGCAGCAGGCAAGAATTGTGACGGCATCACAATACTTCCGAGTTCGTCGCGCATCCGAATGAGTAGCTCGTAGTGATCGCCGGTATCGCCATCGCGGCCGATAGAAGTTATGCGTTGAAAATTTAATTCAAATCTATCCTCGACCAAAGCGTCGTTGATGCGCGTTGCCCAGCGCATTTCGCCGTGTCGACGGGTGACTGCAAGGTCGTCTTTTTGATAGGCGTGAATGCGATTGCGGCCGGAATCTTTTGCTGCAAAGCACGCGGCATCCGCCATGCTTAAAGCGAAATTCGTATCTTCGCATTCGTCGTTAACGGACACGAGACCAATGCTCGCCGAAATTTTGTAAGTCCGGCCTTCCCAGACAAATTTGAAGGTATCGATCGCCTGGCGGATCGCCTCGACGCCGGCGTACGCTTGACCCATCGAACAATCTTCAACGAGCAGGGAAAATTCGTCTGCGCCTAAGCGCGCCAAGGTGTCACGTTTGCGCACGATCGACTTGAGTAGTCGGGCGATTTGGCGAAGTAAATCGTCTCCGGCAGAATGCCCGCAGGCATCATTTATGATTCTGAACTGATCGATATCGATAATCGCGAGCGTATGTTCCGTATGCTCCGAGTGGGCGCTTTCCAATACCGAGGTAAGTCGCTCTTCGAGCGCCTTACGATTCGATAATCCGGTGAGTTCGTCGTGACATGCCTGGTAGGAAAGTTTGGCTGTGAGGTTGTAGGTGTCGTCGATATCCTCGCACGTCATCAGGATCATGCCGTCGCGGCCACTGCCAATTGCTCGCGCGGTTTCACGGACCCAAAAAATATTACCGTTTTTCTTTCGTCGGCGAATATCCCAGCGGTGCGGTCGGCCTTGAGAACTTGTGACGCTCGCAAGGTGCTCCGCCGCCATTGCCCGATCTTCCGGGGCGTACAATTCGAATACAGAGAGGCCGGTGACCTCGTCGCGTCGAAATCCGAGGAACTGCAAGCCAAACCGATTCGCGAACAAGATCTCGCATTCATAGTTCAATGTGAAACACGTCATTGGAGTGTTGTCGTAAATTACGTGATAGCGAAATTCGTCCGTGCTATCAAATTCCCCAAGCCTTTCTTCGTGCAGTTGATCGCGACGGAATTGATCAAGCGTTACATCGAGGTCTTTAATGCCGAGGTGTCTTATATTCCGGTTAATGTTCGAGGCGGAAAGCTCCGCCTCGCGCAGTTTCTCGGCTGTGCGCTTTAGCGACAATTGAGTTTTGATTCGGGCCAGGAGGATTGGCAGTTCGCCCGGCTTGGTCACGTAATCGTTGGCGCCGAGTTTTAAGGTTCTTGCAATATCTTCTTTGTCGCCACTGGCGGCTAACATAATGACGGGTAATTGAGTTTGGCTATAACGCCGGCGTAGCCGTTCGAGTACTTCTTCGCCGCGCATTCCTGGCATTTTTAAATCAAGTAAGACCAGGTCGAATGACCGCTTGGCCAAGAGTTCAAGCACCTCTTTACCATCCGGAGCGGTAGTTACTTCGTAACCTTTGGATCGCAAACGCATAGAAATGGCTTTGCGTATTGTGGCGTTATCATCGACCGCAAGCACGGTTGCCGCAGGGTTAGGCACAGTTCGAGACCTCCTGCGTGGTTTAGTCTTATTAGTTTAGGTTTACCACGCTAGGGGGAGAGTCTAGGCATTCGAGCGCTAGAGAATCAACAAACTTTAGCGTCTATGCTGGCATTTGGAGGGGAATTGTGACCGGTAGCACGTTACCGCGGCGCCAGCCGATGAAGATCCGGTAGCGCGCTAACACGATGTTTCAATTCACCGCCGTTTTGATCCGGAATTTCAGTGTGTTCGAACGCTTCGCGCAATGAAAAATGATCCCAAGTCTGGCCAGACTTGCCGTATAAATGCTCATCTAGTGAGCGCACTTCCTGGTTGAGCGGTACGCCGACGAGTTTGCTTATCTCGCCGAGTGAATTGATTTCGACTCGGCTAAACGCCACGCGCGACCAAGCTATGAGAGCGGATTTCGACGCGCGCGGATCGTTTGCCTTACAGGCGTCCAACACGTCGCGGCGCGCCTGGGCTAAGCGGGGCGGAGCGTTGAATTCATTTGTCTTTGCCGCGGCTTGGCGTTGATGGCGATTTCTGCGCGACCACCACCAGGCGCAACCCGTCACCAGCCAGCCAATCGCACATAGGACTAGC
>CAWLAW010000313.1:0-4715 GCA_963854885.1 Gammaproteobacteria bacterium
ATTTTTTCTATTCGTCATAGGCGCAGTTTTTGTGCTTTGTGTTTATTTTTGGGGGCGGGCGAATAGTAAACGAAACACCCGTATAAAATATGAACCAAGACGGGCGCGATTCGAGCCGGCTAAACGTCGTGGATCGTCCGGGCAAGCAAAAAATATCGAGCGGGAGCCGCCTCTAGAAGAACTTGACGGACCGAGTGCGGCGACGGACGTCGACGTCGACGTCGAGCAAATAAGCGAGAGTGTTCTGGTGGCCGAACCATCGGTGCAAGATCTCCCAACGATTACCCGAGAAGGCGACACCGAACCGCCAGCGACCGTCCGTACTAATGTGAAAACTGACCCCCAGCTCGAACTTACCTTTGATGAGGCTGTTGGCGTACATAGTACGGACGCTAATGACGACCTCGATGCGCCTGACGAGACGCTAATTGCGCTATTTGTTCGCCCCACAGGTGATCGCGGGTTCGATGGTCCTGACATTGTTCGGTCGATGAATAGTGTTGGTTTGCGCTTTGGTGATATGGGTGTTTTTCATCACTACGGGGCCGGGGAGCTGCGCGCCGAGGTGCCATTGTTCAGCGTCGCAAATATCGTTGAACCCGGAAATTTTGACCTGCAAAAAATCGACGAATTTACGACCCCGGGGTTGGCATTGTTTCTTCGCTTACCTGGCCCCTTGGACGGTCCGGTCACGTTCGAATTGTTCTTGAACACCGGTCAGCGGCTTGCAGAAGCCTTAGCGGGCGATCTTTACGGCGCGCCCGATCGCCTATTGGACGTCGCCACGATCGACAAAATGCGACGCAGCGCGTTGCCGTTTGCACATGGTCGATAGTGAAATTGCCGTTCGCATCCGCGAATTAAGAGAAACAATCGAGCGGCAAAATTTTCGCTATTACGTTCTAGACGACCCGATGATTCCAGACGGTGAGTTCGACAAGCTGATGCGTGAACTCGAATCGCTTGAAAGCCAACATCCTAAATTACGCAGTCCGCAGTCGCCGACACAGAAAGTTGGTGGATTCGCTGCGACGACGTTTGACGAAATTCGTCACCGTCAACCTATGCTGTCGCTCGCGAACGCACTCGATGAATCGGAATTTCTCGATTTTGATCGTCGCGCCTGCGAAAAGCTGGAGCAAGATTCAATTGAGTATGTTGGCGAAACAAAACTTGATGGGCTGGCAATCAATCTCATTTACGAAAACGGGATTTTGACTCACGCAGCGACCCGTGGTGACGGTACGACTGGTGAAGATGTCACGAGCAACGTTCGTACGATCGAAGAAATACCGCTTCGATTACGTTGCGCCGTCGCCCCTAGCGTCATCGAAATAAGGGGGGAGATTTTCATTGCAAGCGCCGATTTTGAGCAGCTAAATCGCGCCCAAATGGAGCGCGGTGCAAAGACCTTCGCCAATCCTCGTAACGCCGCCGCGGGGAGCTTACGTCAACTCGATGCAAAAATTACTGCACAACGGCCGCTGTCCATCTATTGCTACACTGTTGGTCACAGCGACGGCGCCGAAATACCCGACAACCACTCTGAGTTACTCCAACATCTGGCTGAACTTGGATTGCCGGTCTCGCCCGAAACCCGCATCTGCGACGGTACAGCCGCATGCGTGGCGTATCACGACAATTTAGCGACGCGCCGATCACAGCTCGATTACGAGATTGATGGCGCGGTGTTTAAGGTAAACAATTTCGCGCAACAGCGCTCCCTCGGGCAGGTAGCAAAAGCGCCGCGCTGGGCAATTGCCTTCAAATTCCCGCCAGAAGAAGCGACAACGGTGGTTCGCGCCATTGAGGTACAACTCGGGCGGACTGGCCAGTTGACCCCAGTCGCCCGACTCGAGCCGGTATTTGTGGGCGGCGTAACAATTACAAACGCCACGCTACACAACGAAGATGAAATCAAGCGTAAAGATGTCCGAGTGGGAGACACCGTTATTGTCCGCCGCGCGGGCGATGTGATCCCAGAAGTCGTGCGTGTAATTGAGTCGGAGCGTAAATCGACTAGCGTACCTTTTGTAATGCCTACTTCCGTACCCGATCAAGAACTAACCCAACAAACATTGTCGATAATTCACTTTGCTTCACGTCGTGCGATGGATATCGATGGCTTGGGAAATAAAATTATCGAGCAGTTATGTCGCTCGGACTTGGTTAAAGATCCGTCGGACCTTTACGTCATTACAGTAGAGCAGCTCATGGAGCTTGAACGCCTGGCACAGAAATCGGCTCAAAACGTCACCGACGCGATTCAGAAAAGCAAACAGACGACGCTTGCACGGTTCCTTTTCGCCTTGGGAATTCATGAGGTAGGTGAGACCACCGCGGCAAATATAGCGCAAGCATGCGGCTCAATCGATGCGATATCCGAGGCAACGATAGAGTTCCTCTTGGAAACTCCCGATGTAGGCCCCGTCGTCGCCGCGTCGATACACGATTACTTTCTGCTGCAGAAAAATATGGCCATGATCACTCGACTGATTGACGCCGGTGTCAACTGGCCGGAGGTCAAAATACAGCGACCTGTGGAATCGAATTTTAACGGGCAAACTGTGGTTTTGACTGGGACGCTCGATACGATGACCCGCGACGAGGCCCGTCAAATGCTCTTATCAAGAGGCGCTAAGGTGACGGGTAGCGTCTCGCGAAAAACGGATTTAGTTATTGCCGGAGTCGACCCTGGAAGCAAGGTCGAGAAAGCAACGAGCTTGGGAATCGCTATTGTCGACGAATCGGAATTTGTAAAACGTCTCGAAGAAAATTGATTTGAATTTCGGGCCCAACAGGCGGCTAAGCCGTTTCTACGCGATTGCGTCCAAGATTCTTCGCTTTGTACAATTGTGCGTCTGCCCTCGCCAACAAGCTAGTCGCGGTATCCCCGGATTTAAATTGTGCGACCCCCGCGCTTACGGTGATTTGTGTCGTACGTGCCAACGCGTCAATTTCTAGAGCCGCGATCGATTGGCGAATGCGTTCCGCTAAGAAATCCGCCCCGATGCCTTGTGTGTTCGTTAGAATCACCACAAATTCTTCGCCGCCGTAACGAAATACTACGTCGCTATCGCGCGTGCAATTCACGATCGCGTCGGCGGTAGATCGCAATACGACATCCCCAACAACATGTCCGAATGTGTCGTTAACGGATTTAAACAAATCGATGTCCGCAATGATCAATGACAACGGGGATTTATGGCGTTCTGTCACGAGTACTTGGTGTTTTAAATACTCATCCATACTGGCGCGGTTGTTAACCCCTGTGAGCGGGTCTTTAAGCGTCTGCGTTAGTGCGCGCTCATAAAGTAACGCGTTGCGTAGCGGATAAACGAGTGCACAAAGGAGCGTTTCTAGGAGTTCTTGCTCACGTTCGGTGAAAATTTTATTTCGGGTGAAGGTAACCTCGCCGAGCGAGTCTCCCAATAGCGATATAGCGTAGTTACATCGCTGTTGCTCGGTAGCCCCGTCTTCGATACTGATTTGGCGGTCGGCATTGCGATACTTGACGCTCGCTACTCTGACAATCCGGCGAATTTCGTTGGCAAATGCATGGACGACGTCTTTAACGTGGAGACTCGCCTGTAGCGCAGTTGATAATCTCAGTACGGTTGCGTCCGAAACTAATTTACGATCGGCTGGTTGATTCACCGTAATAGGCAGCACATGAGCCGCACTGATAGGTGGCGCCCCGGCAATCGGGAAGTCGAGCGTTATGTTTGGTCGAGTAGACATACGTTTTCTGCATCAATTTTTCGTTCAGCAATTAGTACGCTAAATTCGTGCCAACCTTGCTCAATAATTCGAATTTTTATCTGTATTTACATCGCCGAAATTATAACCTGCTGAAATTAAACACTTAATCTAAGTTAGCGATCAACTTCAGAACGGAGCATAGCATAGGAGCGCCGGCCGTATGACGCGGTTGAACGACCTAACTTGGCGATTTTCCGTCAAGGACCCGCCGCCTGCACAACGATCGGCGGCACATTGCCAGAGATTCCGGCAATTGTTTGCCGCGCGCTCGAAGCGATTGTTTAGCGTGAGGACGTCGCGGCAGAGTTGAGTAGATCCACGTTCAGTTTCCGATTAAGAGGCTTGCGCGTCTAAACTCATGCCATGAGTGCCGCGGCCGTGCCTACCGAGTAAGAACAAATATGCATTGGTTATTTCGTGCGGCTCTTTTAATGTCAGGGGATCTTCTGCCGGGTACGCCTCGGCGCGCATTTTTGTTCGCAGACGACCAGGGTTAATGGCGTTAACTCGAATTCGTCCGGCTTGGGCGAGTTCATCGGCGAGTATTTGCATCATGCCTTCAGTGGCAAACTTCGATGCTGCATAGGCCCCCCAATAGGCTCTGGCACGGCGGGCAACGCCAGACGAGGTGAAGATTATCGAGGCGTCGTCACGGCGTTCCAATAGCGGCATCATCGCTTGCAAAAGCAGAAACTGGCTATGCACATTGACTTGAAAAACACGCGCCCAGCTGATCGGATCGTAACTCGCCAAGGGCGCCATTTCGCCGAGCATGCCGGCATTTAGTACCACGCCGTCCAATCCATCGAAGCGCTCGTTCAGAAGCGATGCAATCGTTGCGTAGTCGTCGACTCCCGCACCTTCCAAGTCGGTTGGAACAATACACGGCTCAACGCCGCCGTTTGTGACGATTTCATTCGCAAGTTCATCAAGTTGTTTTACGTTACGCGACA
>CAWLAW010000314.1:0-4704 GCA_963854885.1 Gammaproteobacteria bacterium
TCAGAGAATGGCGCCGAGAATGACTCGGACGGCGTCGTCGAGTTTGTTGCCAGGTATCGAGAAAATGGCAAAGCGTTGAGGCTTCACGAAGTCAGTCAATTCAAAAAAGAAAGCGGTGAGTGGTTCTACTTTGACGGCAATTTGGTTAATTCGAAGAAGTCGCGCAAATCCAACGGACAATCGATTTCTTAAACTAATCGTCTGTCACCGACTCTAACGCAGCGACATAAGCCGATACGGCGTTGGAAAAACCTTTCCGTAGTGCGTCGACCGTCAACGCATGCCCGATACTCACCTCAGCAATCAAAGGAATTTTCAATTTTAATGGCGCAATATTTTCAAGATTTAAGTCGTGGCCAGTGTTGATCGCTAATCCTTGTTCGCCGGCAACTCGTGCAGCGTCGCAATATTGTTGCAACTCGCGTTCGTAGTCCTGTTCGCCAAACGCTCGGGCATAATCCTCGATGTAAAGTTCCCTGCGATGCGTACCGAGTCGAGCGACGCCCCGCACGTCAGGCAGGTTTGGCTCAACAAACAAGCTCACCCGAACTCCCAGTGCGCGCAATTCGGCGACTATTGGTGGCAATAAGTTAGTGTCTTGCGCCAAGTCCCAGCCATGTTCGGAGGTTCGCTGGGTCGGGCGTCGGGCACCAGGGTTACTTGCTCTGGAACCACGTCTCGAACGAGTTGCAGAAAATCCGCCGACGGGAAGCCTTCGACATTCAAATCTGCGTCACGAAACTCAACGCATTTCATCATGCAACTTAATGCACGAACATCACTGAATTTCGCGTGTCTTTCATCCGGTCGCAGATGGACTGTCATCCCATCAGCACCGGATCGAAGCGCGATTTTTGCGCGATCGAGCTAGTTAGGCGAATCATTCGCGCGCTAGTTTCGCAACAGCGCAACTTTGTTTAAATTCACACTAAGTTTCGTCCGCATTGCGGCGCTCCGCTCACACGCTCAGCGTCGGTCGGTCGACGAGCCAAGCAAACAATCTCGATTCAGTCCGCTTTAACGAATTTCAACGTCATCCGATCGCTTTCGCCGATTGCGGTGTATTTTTCCTTCTCGTTGTCGCCGCGGCGATAACTCGGCGGTAAAGTCCAGACGCCGTCGACATAGTCTTTTGTGTCGTTCGGATTGGCATTGATTTCGCTGCGTTCGACGAGCTGGAATCCAGCGGTCTCGGCTAAGCGAACCGCCTCAGCCTCCGACACATAACCCCGTTCGGCCCATTCAATACCAACCATCTCCGGCGTACCCCTGTGCGCGACGAGGCCGAGGATTCCGCCCGGCTTTAAGACCTCGTGCATCGCCTTAAACATAACGCCCTCAAGGCCGCTGCGTACCCAGTTATGAAGATTTCGAAAACTCACTACCATGTCGGCCGTGCCTGCGCGCGCCGCGCTCGGTGATGCGGGGGGCATAAGTGCCGTGATCTCAACGGTGTCGTAAACGTCCGCGTTTGCAGCTAATTTATCGCGAAATTTTTTCTCATTACGAGTGTAATATGAGCTACCCGTGCTGCCGTCGTAGTTTGCGGCGATGAGTTTCCCATTTTCGCGCAGATAAGCAGCCAATACTTCGGTATACCACCCGCCGCCGCCCGGCCAAATCTCGACGACGGTTAGGTTGTCCTTTATGCCAAAAAACTGCAGCGTTTCTACTGGGTGACGCGCACTATTGCGCGTTACGTTCTCGACGCTTCGATGCGCGCCGCGCGCGGCTGCCTCGAGTTTCAATACGTTGTCTGCCGCTGCCGAATTAAGCAAAAAAAGCGCACATAAAAAACTACCCACAAGTTTCGTCCAAGGCATCTTAGTCTCCATTCAGTTTTGTTGGGTCAACGATAGCATATCGCGCGCGCGCCACCGTTAATTCGACTTACCTTCGGCTGTCCAGCAACCCGCAGATGAAAGACATACAACGATTACCTGGTCTACACTACGACGAGCCCATTGACGGTGATCCGCGGCGCCACTTTCTGGCGCACAAATCCAGTGCGGACCTGGATCCTAAATAAAATAATTCCTATGGAGGAAACAACAAATGATCAAATTACACGGCGTCCCCGTAAGTAATTATTACAACATGGTTAAGATGGCGATGCTCGAAAGAGGGATTGATTTCGAAGAAGTCTCGAACCCAGCCAGTCAAGAGGCAGAATTCAAGAAAAAAAGCCCCATGGGTAAAATGCCATTTATTGAGACTGATGCCGGTAGCCTGTGCGAAACGAGCGTTATCTTGGATTATCTCGAAGCAATCCACCCGACTAACTCACTGTACCCGACTGACCCATTCGAAAAAGCCAAAACTCAAGAAATCATGCGTGTTCTCGAGCATTACATTGAACTTGCGGGGCGCCGACACTTTGCTCATGTGTTCTTTAAAGGACCAAAATCCGAGGCTGCGGTCGAAGAAGTACGACCCATCATCGAAAACGGGCTCGCCGCGTTAAGGCAGTTATGTTCGTTCGGTCCGTATTTCTGCGGGGCTAATTTTGGCTATGCCGACATCGTCGCGCACAACAGTTTCGGCTACGCCAATATGGCGACCCAGGCAGTTTATGGTTGGGATATCACCGCCGAGATCCCAGGGCTGGCCGATTCGCTGGCTGCTACCGACGCGCGCGAATCAACTAAAAAGGTCGACGCCGATTTAGCTGCTGCAATGAAAGCGTTTATGGAAGCCCAAGGCTAGTCCGCGTGGGTCGATGCGGGGTCATTGTTGGCCCTCGCGTCGGCCTTTTATTGCGTGCGACCGAATGGAGGAATTTCGTGAAGCACTTAGCTAAATACCGGGAACGGTTTGAAGTCGCCGTTAAGTACGGTCGCCGAACCTGGATGCCGCAGCCAACCATCGATTGCCGTCGCATAGACGCGTCGAAAATCCGTTGTGAATTTCAAGTTATCGCCGTCGTCCAACTCGGTCAAGCTGGGTAGCTTGCCGTAATGTCCACCGTGGACATTCTTGCCCGCTAAAAACATCACGTTTGCCGCACCGTGATCCGTACCAAGACTCGTGTTCTCAGGAACCCGACGTCCAAATTCAGAAAACGCCAGCACGCTGACGCGATCGGCATGCCCCATGCGCTCCAAATCTCTGATAAATCCGTGCACGGCGTCAGCCGCGTAGGTTAACAACCGCTGGTGCAGAGGACCTTGTTGAACATGTGTGTCGAACGAGTTGTTGCGAAACGCAACGTAATACAGTTGTGTCGGCATGCCAGCATCAATACACGCAGCGACTTTCGGCAATTGTAAAGGCGCAATTCCGTAGTCGACTGGCGACTTATACGCCGACCATGCATTGCGTACCAACGTAGAGGCTTCACGCGCGCTCGCGGCAACGTCGTTCAAATACGCTCGCGTCGCGTTCGCCGAATCTCTTTTGCCGACGTGATCCAACAACGCTCGCGCTGGTTGAAGTCCATTGCGTATAAATCGATCCGGTTCGTCAAACACCACAGGGTTATGCACCCTACTTCGGACAGCAAGGGATTGCGCGGTATCGATGTTGATTAAGTAATTTGGGCGAGCTTGCGGCGCCATGCTGTCGGCTAAACGGCCAACCCAGCCATAATCGCTGCCGCTATTGGGCGCTGCCGTATGCCAATAAGCCATCGACGTGAAATGGGAAAACGACGGGTTCTCATAGCCGCAACCGTGAACGATGGCGAGTTCGCCATTTTTCCATAATCGTTCGAAGCCCTGTACGCCAGGATTGAATCCAAAATGATCGTCAATCTTGATCAGTTTTTGTGGCTTGATGCCAATCGTCGGACGCTGCCGGTAGTACGCGTCATCGGCGTAAGGAACGACGGTATTGAGTCCGTCATTACCGCCAGATAGTTCGAGAACAACGAGAATACGATCATTGTCTTGGCGCTGCGTATCGGCCAGCGCCCCGCGCATCGCAAATGGTGCAGTCACTCCGGCCGCAACCGCACCGGCCATGAGACGTCTACGATTCAAGTCAAATTTATTCACTTATCAATTCCCCTCGGCAAGCCTAACCAAGCTGATATTCTGGACGACTCAAGATGACGTGTAATAACGATCGTAACGGATCTTCCAGGTAGGTTTCGGCCGCGGGGATGTCACCCGTGCCAAGTTCGTTTTGCAAAAACTTCGCCAGCGCCGCATGGGTCACTTCGTCTAGCGGCACGGCTAGGAAGCGATCTGCAAAGTAATTTACTACAGCGTCTGTGGTGGACAATCGAGCATCCATGACCATTTTTGTTAAATCCAACGCCGCAATTTGGCGCTCGATCGGCTTCACACGTTCGATAGCCATCTGCCAGCCGCGATAACTTGCGAATCGCGTATTAAATGCCTCGTCACGATCTGCCATGGAATTCGACATCGCCATCATGTCACCGCCATCGGTCTGCGACGGTTTCGTAGCAGCGGTAATATCGAGGCCCGCGCGAATTCTCGCATCAACGGCTAAAATCTCCACCCCCCCCGCGTAATAGGGGTAACGGTCGTAAGGGATAAATGACAAGTCCGCGAACATCACATCCAAAGCAAAATTTCCGCGCTCAAGAAGTAGTCCAGGGGTGATCCAGCTACGTCCTTGCGCCCAGCCGGCAACCGTTGGCGGGTGCATTAAGCGCTGCCCTAACGCCTCTGTGACCAGATTGAAATCCGGAGCGCCGGGGATCCTTTTCACCCCTAACTTGCGGTAAGTCGACAC
>CAWLAW010000315.1:0-4693 GCA_963854885.1 Gammaproteobacteria bacterium
AAGAGCGCAAATCGCGATGCGGCGGAGTTGTAAGGGCCGCAATAGACGCGGCAAAATTACTGCAAAAATGTGCCGCAGATTGTCAATTTCCCGCCCGGAACGGCAGATGCGTCGCTAGCCACCCGCGCCGATTTAACTGACGATAGGCATAACCCGCTGTTTTCTCTAGAGTTAAATTATTGACACAAAGATTGCGATTATTAATCCGAGGCTAACGACCAGCATGGTCATTGCACTCCTCCCTTTGGTCTTATAACGGGTGTGTAAGCACCCGTTTTTTTACATCAATTCCGTTCCAGCCGTTTCGCTTCGTTCCACAATTCATCCATCGTTTCAAGCGAGGCCGATCCAATATCAATGTCTGCGTCTCTCAAAGCGTTTTCGACAAAGCGAAACCGGTGGCTAAACTTTCTCGATGCAGCACGCAACGCAGATTCGGGTTCGACCCCTAAGTGGCGCGCCCAATTAACGCACGCAAACAGTAAATCACCCATTTCCTCGGCGATGTGCTCATTGGATCCTTCCGCGATCGCAGCGTCGACCTCCTCGAGCTCCTCAACAACTTTGTCCCGTACGCCGGTAATATTTGGCCAATCGAATCCAACCCGCGATGCGCGTTGTTGGAGTTTTCTAGCCCGCGTTAACGCGGGCAACCCCCTCGGCACGCCATTTAATTCACTATGGGGCTGCAGATCTGAGGATGCAGCGCGCTCGGCAGCTTTCGTCTCTTCCCAGCGTCTTGCTTGTTCGTCGGCACTGGAAACGCTGTCGTTGGCGAACACGTGGGGGTGGCGCGAGGTTAATTTAGTTTCCAGCGCGTGCAAAATCTCTTCGAAGTTAAAGAGCTTTTGTTCTCGCCCAAGTTGCGCGTAAAACACCACCTGGAACAGCAAATCTCCCAGTTCTCCAGGGAGTTCAGCGAGACTGCCCCGCTCGATGCAATCGGCTACTTCATAGGCTTCTTCGATTGTGTGTAGAACAATCGTCTCGAACGATTGCTCTAAGTCCCAGGGGCACCCCCCCTCGGGGTCGCGCAGTCGAGACATAATCTCCAAAATTCGGTCGATATTCGCCACACAAGTCATCCATTATTGAGTTGCAACGTTAAGGGTATGGCAACAAAAAGGCGTATTATGGCCGTCTCGCGCGATGCCAAAGCCGTACGATTTCGAATCAGCACCTAAAAACACGATTCGTGCATCAATTCGAAAAACGCATTACCTTATAGGGTAGCGTTTGATTGAACGCGCTGATAGAGCGCCAAATTAGGCAGGGAAAATGGACTATGGATCGATCGCCGTTAATTCTTCGACTCGACATCGCGGGGACGCCATTGCGCTGGGTACCTTGGCAGGATGCCGTTTGCCTATACAGCCGCGGGTTGGTTGCCTGGACGGCGGGCGATAACGAATTTACCTTCCGCGGCGGACTATCTCGTCAAACCGGTGGCCGTTCTTCGGTAACTGTCCATTCAATCATCGCAATTAAACGATCGAAACGCGGCAAGTTTGTACAGAGAAACACGCCGCCGCTCAACAACCACGAGCTGTTTCGCCGTGACGGATCCATGTGCATGTACTGTGGTGATCGACACGACGTACTCCAGCTCACACGCGATCATGTCGTGCCCATCTCGAAAGGCGGGCGCGACATCTGGTCGAATGTGGTTACGGCGTGTCGCTCGTGCAATACGCGCAAGGGAAACCGCAGCCCAGAACGGGCTTCAATGCCGCTACTTGCTGTCCCTTATGTTCCGAATTGGGCGGAATTTCTAGCCCTATCGAATCGAAAAATTCTCGCTGACCAAATGGAGTTCTTGCGCTCCCAATTCAACCGCAAAAATCGACTACCGGCGTTAGAAGCTAATTAATTACTCGGTGGCACCTCGTCCACAAACCAACGCAACAACGTGTTGCGGGGAAATAATCTATTGCCTGGGAAAAACCATCGTATCGAGCGATCGCGCTTAGCATTCGGTAGAACCGATCGACGATTTATCTTCTTGGCCGTGTTGCTTTGCAGCGCCAGTATGAGCGGATCGGCAGCAGACAATGGCGGAAACTATGCGATTTGGGGACTTGGCGGGTCGTCTTGTCATGCGTTTTTGAAAGCGCAAGATGAGCCAACCGCAGAACACTATCGAGTGTTCCTAATGGGATACTTAACGGCGTTCAATACCCTTAGTAGCGACACCTATAGTGCAACTGCTGAACAGTCTTTGGAAGATTCTATCGACGCCATCCGAACGTATTGCGACGGCAACCAAATGGACAGTTTCGATCGCGCTGTTCAGCAAACCTTGAGCAGCTTGTATTCCGTCCGACTCCGAGAATCACCGGGAACGAGTCAAGTCTGGCGTCGATCCGTTGAACCGAATCCGCAGTAGAATTGCGAATTATTGAAATCGATGGCGGAACGTTATCTGCGCGACTAACGTGATTCGAAATGCATTAGGCGCCAGTAAGGGCGCAGTTTCGCGACAAGCTCGCAATTTTGCGCACATGCAAATTGCTAAACGTTCTTAAATAGTTCATCATTTTCAGGCTTTATGGGAGTCCTCATTGGGGATAACTGATTCTGTGGATAAGGAGACTTAATATATCATGCAAAAAACACTTTCCCTGACATTGGAAATGGCCGTCATTGCGGTCGCATTAGGGGCTCTATCGGGCTGCGCATCGGTTAAACCCGAGCAATTAGCGGCAGTCGAAGCAAAAATTAATAGCGCAATGTCGGAAGCGCGATCGGCATCAAGTGCCGCGAAGAGCGCACTGGATACGGCCAACGCGGCCAACGCGGCAGCGGAAAAAGCGCAGGCCACAGCCGACGCCGCTCTTGCGTGCTGCGGTGAAAACAAGGACCGCATCGAACGAATGTTCGAGCAAACCATGAAAAAATAGTTTGCTAGATTCGATAGCTAAAACCCCGCGTTGCGGGGTTCTTTCTTCGACGTTATTTGGCTGATCTGCGAGTAACGTCAACGACTTAAGACTTTCTTAGTTAATCAGTAACCGATCGTGAGACTGCACGCGATGTTCTAGCGCTGAGAGATCCGGGGAAGAAATAGACTTACGCTGAATATTTGCGACGACCCCTACCGAGGTCGGGACCCCGCTTTTGTCGCGGATCACCCCTTGTAACGCCGTCCAGTTTAACTGCACTTCATAGCCGCTGGATTTAGCCGCGATCAGTTCAACAACATAAGAAAATTGATCACGAAAGATATCCCTATCTTCAACAAGGTGCGGATGAACTTCGAGATAAATTTGATCGCGAGCAATGCCGACCTTGTAAGGTTGATTGACGATATGGACCGACGTGCCCACTTTCACTGAATTGAAAATCTGTTCAACATCTTTCGGATACATTCGAACGCAGCCATGCGTCACGCGCATACCAATACCATACGGTTTATTGGTGCCGTGAATTAAATACCCGGGAAGTCCTAAACGCATTTTATACGCACCGAGCGGATTGTCAGGCCCTGCGGGGACGACTTCAGGTAGTGGATCCCCTTCGGCCGCGTGTTCCTCCCTGATCGATTCAGGCGGATACCAATTCGGATCTTTCACTTTCTGGACGATCTTCGTTGCCCCGTGTGGGGTCGTCCATTGTTGACGGCCAATACTAATTGGATGCGTCGCAACACGCGGGGGCTCATTATCATTACCGGGCATGTAGTAGTACAAGCGCATTTCAGGAACATTGACGACAATCCCTTGTTGCGGAGCTTCAGGTAAAATGTAGTAACTGGGTATGAGTATCTCGGTTTCTTCGCCCGGTAACCAGGGATCGATTTTTGGGTTAGCCCAACGCATCTCAAGGTAACCTTGGTCATAAGCGCGAGCTAAATCCGACAGTGTGTCGGCGCGTAAGCTCGAACCGAGGACTAATTCGCCAACGAGATCGCCATTTAATTCAAAGGTCCGAGCACCCGCGTGAAGGGCCACGAAAGGCAGTAGTATCCCGAACAGTAAATAGCGATTACGACGATGTGTTTTCACGATGAGCTCGATTGATTAAATATTCCACCAAGGCTAATTGTCAGCCATCCCAAAATGAGCGCAATGCCCCCGTACGGCGTGAGGTGTCCGAACTCAGCCAAACCCGTCACACTACGTAAAATAAGACCACCAGAAAATAAAATAATTCCTAGCATAAGTAAAAGCGCTGCAGCTTTGAACCACCGGTTGTTCGCGAATTGACCAGCAAGGATGCCGACCCCCAAGACAACGACCGCATGGACAACCATATAGGTTATTGCCATTGTCAATGTCGCATACGTTTCAGGTGGGAGTTGGGATCGCCACAGATGCGCGCCAAGCGCACCTAAACCGACAGCGCATGCGCCAAGTGCACCGCTAAATGCAATAATCCATCGATTCATGCTTCGTCACCACGCGGCGAGGAAATCGTGTGCTGCGCACGGAACGCGTTATTAATAACCATTTAAATTAGTCCCTATCGTCATGACCGTATTATTACGTATCTTACCGTTAGTGTTGGCATTTGCCGGTCTTCCTAACCCCAGCGTCCTGGCCGGCGGTGCCTCGATCGGGACGCCCTATTCCATTTCGAAACGGTTAAGTCCGGGCGATCATTTTATGGGAATCACCCTGCGCGGCGCCTTACGGGTGATTCCGCAAGAATTGAACGGCTTGAAACCCCGAGAGCTTTCCGGGCTCGCATGGGA
>CAWLAW010000316.1:0-4681 GCA_963854885.1 Gammaproteobacteria bacterium
CATTGCCATTGTTTCTTGCCATCGACTTTAATCCTTAGTAGCGTCGAATTCGGACCAACGCGCCAGTTGCAAATTTCCTGCCGACGAAACTCGGCTCGGATCATCAGGACAGTTTGGGGCACTCGGGCTGTTTTTCAAGCGGTGGATAAACATTGCTGCTGCGGTTCGGCCAGAAGTGGCGTTCGTGCGGCGACGGGAACTCCCCAAGTCGCTGTAAATAATCTACTATTAGCGCCGCAAAAATTAAGCGCGCGCTCGCGAAACGGTTTAGCTCGGCGATTTGTTGTGCCAACCGGCGATTGTCGACTCGCGTTTACACTGCATAAGTTCAAGGCGGAAACTATGGAAAACCGGAGTTTTACACCGCAAGACGATCATTTTCATTCTGATCGAATGGGCGACGATTGGTGGGCAACGGAAACTGCGTGGTTCTCGTTTCACGAGCCAAAGCGGCGTTTAGGTGGCTGGTTTTATACCATGGTCCGGCCGAACATCGGTACGGTCGCCGGTGGGACGTGGGTGTGGGACGACAGTGCACACTTGCCCTGGGAAGCCTTGTATTCGGCAAACTATACGGCAGTACAACTACCGCCAGGGACGGATCTTGCGGATTGTGTGCTGCCCACTGGTGTGTCAATTAAAGTGCTTGAGCCTTGTACTCGTTATGCGCTTGGTTGTAACGACGGGGACAGGCTACGCGCGGATCTGATCTTCGACGCAGTTATGCCACCGGAACCGCTGACCGGGGTGGGCTCGACGTTTGGCAGCGCCCATCATTTCGATCAATTTGGACGCGTGCGCGGTGAACTCGTGCTCCATGGGGAGACGATAGCGATCGATTGTATCGGGATGCGCGACCGAACATGGGGACGGCGTCCAGAAGATCGGCCTCGTCAAGCAGCGTACGTAACGGCGGCGGCCGATTCGAATAACGGATTTTTGGCAGTGACGAATACGCGCCCAGACGGTGATCTTGTGGCTTACGGCTTTCTACGCCGCGATGGCGAAACCGTAAGTCTTGCTAGTGGCGAACGGACAGTCGTTCGAGATCCATCTAATGGTTGGATCACAGAGATTCAGCTTAACGCCATCGACGAAAACGGTCGTGAACTGCGAGCTGTGGGTCGCCCATTGAGTCGCCTCATTATTAATCGCCACACCTTCATCGATATCAATAGCCTGATTCAATGGGAACTCGATGGCACAACGGCCTGGGGCGAAGATCAAGACATGTGGCCGGTCCACCGTTGGTCGCGGATGCGCAGGCAAGGCGACTTATAAACACGAAGCCATTCGTTTCACCTGATTTAATTAAAGACAAAACGCAATGAATTTTGCACCGATTCTCTCGCCACACAGAATTTCCACGATGCACGCTGAGGGCTTGTGGCCCGATCGGCTTGTCGCCGATTATCTGGATGATGCGGCGGCTGAAAACCCGAACGGCATCGCGATAGTCGACACGAACAGTGTAACCGGACGTATAGCGCAGTTGAGTTATGCCGAGTTACAAGCCTATTCGAAACGAATCGCCTGCGGTCTCGTCGCACTTGGTGTCGAGGCTGGCGACGTCGTTGGTGTACAGCTGCCAAATTGGTGGCATTACGCCGCGATTTACACGGCTTGCGTTCGAATCGGCGCCGTTGTTAATCCATTGATGCCAATCTTTCGCGATCGCGAGCTAGAATTTATGCTCGGTCTTGCCGAATCGCGCGTGTTGATCGTGCCGCAAGCATTTCGTGGCTTCGACTATCCGAGCATGGCGGAGCGGCTGAAAGCAAAGCTGCCTAACCTAACCCAGGTATTCGTTGTCGACGGGAAAGATCCTCAAACGAATTTTGAGGTTTGTTTAATCCAGCGCGAATGGGAAAAAGAAGTCGACGCGCAAGCATTGTTCAAACAAAGACGCCCCGATCCGAACGCCGTCACGGAATTGATTTATACCTCGGGCACGACCGGCGAACCGAAAGGGGTGATGCACAGCGCTAACACCTTATTGTGTAAGGCGGCGCTTGCGAGTGAGTTGTTCGAATTCAACGAAAACGATGTGATTTTTATGGGCTCCCCATTAGCGCATCAGACGGGGTTCATGTACGCGGTGATACTCGCAATCGTTCGGCACTGTAAATGCGTGCTACAAGATATCTGGGATGCCGATCAGGCTGCTCAGCTGATTGCGCAGCACGATTGCACGATCACTTTAGGTTCGACGCCGTTTTTGAGCGATCTCGTGAAATCTCAACGCGAGCGCCCCCAGGACGTCGCCAGCTTACGTCTGTTTTTGTGTGCCGGTGCACCTATCCCTCGGGTACTCTTACATGAGGCGCAGCAAACCCATCCGAATCTCTATGTCATGAGCGCTTGGGGCATGACAGAAATGGGTATCGCCACGGCGACTTATCCGGGCGACCCACAAGAAAAAGTATTTGATACCGATGGACGCGCGTTGCCGAATCAAGCCGTTCGAGTCGTCGGTGACAATGGCGAAGTAGTCGCTGACGGCGTCGAAGGACGCTTGCAATCGCGCTGCGTTACGACGTTTATTGGTTATTTAAAGCGCCCGGATGCGTACGATGTCGATGCAGATTTTTGGTTGGAGACCGGCGACAACGCGCGCATGGACGCGGATGGTTACATTCGTATCACCGGGCGATCGAAGGACATTATTATTCGCGGTGGTGAGAACATACCGATCGTGGAAGTCGAAGAATTATTGTATCGGCATCCGGCAATTGAAGATGCGGCTATTGTGGCGATGCCAGATGGTCGTCTCGGCGAACGCGGATGCGCATTTGTGACATTAGGCGCGGATAAACTATTCGATTTCGATAGCATGGTCGACTATTTAATAGACGGCGGGTTGATCAAGCAATATTTACCCGAGCGCTTGGAAATCATCGATGAATTCCCGCGCACCCCGAGCGGCAAGATTCAGAAATTTAAATTGCGCGAGACGGCCAAGTCACTACGTCCAGTCACGCACAAATCCTAGAGTAGCAATAGGCATGACCCCAGACGAACTTCTGCAACGACTCTCCCAAACCTTGCGTAAGGAAATTGGCCCAGCAATCGAGAGTGAGTATCCGAAGACTCAAGCTTTTATGGCATCGGTCGTCACGCAAAAACTGGGTCGGCAAGTTGGCCTTGAGCGGGCGCACGAGCGAGCAGACGCGGCCGAGCTCGACGCCTTGATCGGAGATTTAGGTGGTTTACTCGAACAATCGCCGGGGGAAGATCGGGTGGCGGCAGCTATCGAGGACTTAGGCAATAGTCGGGATAAAGTGCGACTCTGCGCCGTCATTGTGGCGCTCTATGCGGCGCGCGACGAATTGGGTGAGGTTAAGTTTTCAGCGTTATTAAACCGCGTGCGGCTGAGCTTACGCGCGAACATTAATCGGCAGATGGAGTACGCCGCATGACGAGTTCCCCGGTTGCTGCGATATCGTCGGAAGACATTCGCGGATATCTCGCGACAAAGCTGGCCGACGCCGAACATATTGAATTGCATGATGTCGCTCAGATAGCCGTCGGCTGGTCGCACGAAACATGGCTGTTTGAATGCCACTACCGTGAATCGGGCGAGCCGCGAAAGCTTGGATTGTGTTTGCGTCGCGATCCCGGGAATGCATTGTTACGCCATTTATCCGATCTTGGTGAACAATTTCGCGTCCTGAAATGTCTAGAAAGGACAGACTTACCGACCCCGAAAGCGTACTGGTTTGAAAGCGACCCGGCGATTCTTGGCGCACCATTTTTGGTCATGGAAAAAGTAGCCGGCGCTTGCCCAAGTCCGTGGGGACGCGACGGACGGGCGTACTATGCCGGCGCGTCCGAACGCGGCATATTGCCTGGTGAATTTACCCGCGCGCTCGCCACGCTACACACGATTGACTGGCAGGCCGCAGGATTAGAGTTTTTAGGCAGACCTGAACCTGGAACCGGATTCGCCGAACGCGAGATCGCGAAATGGCGCGAATTGATTGCGACAACTGAGCATCCGCCCGAGCCGATCCTCACGGATTTAATTTGTTGGTTGGAAGCCAACATTCCGCCGTGCGATCGAGTCACGTTAGTTCACGGCGCTTATCGTACGGGAAATCTTCTCATAGACGACGATCGAATTTCAGCGGTTCTCGATTGGGAGCTTCAAGTACTTGGGGATCCCATGTACGACGTTGCTTATGTGTTGAGCGATCTCAACCGGGAAGGAACAGAGTTGTTGTCAAATCTTGTTGCCCGAGATGCATTTTTTGAGGATTACGAAGCCGCAACAGGCTTCGTTATCGATGAACACAGGTGTCGCTACTATAATGCCTTGTACGCAATGCGCTCAGTTGCATTTTGGATGAGCGCCTCGGATCTATATGCGACTGGTCGGAGCAACGATATTCGACTAGCACGCACGGCTTGGTCCGTCCCGGTGGTCCTCGATCGCGCAGCGCGCGATCTGGGCTATTAGTGAAAACCGTCAAAATTACGCGCGAGCCACTCGAGTTATTCAAGATACTCAAATTCGAAGGATTTGCTGCGAGCGGCGGTGAGGCGAAATCCGCGATCGCCGCGGGATTAGTCCGAGTGAACGACGAAATAGAAACCCGCAAAAGAAGGAAAATCGTTTCCGGCGATCGGATCGTGTTCGGCAGCGAAGAGATTCTAATCGAACTCGAGACACCACCCCTCA
>CAWLAW010000317.1:0-4658 GCA_963854885.1 Gammaproteobacteria bacterium
CTCGACTGGAGACAAATAAGCGGCCGTCTTGCCAATTTGTTTGCTTAATAAAATCGACCGCGCGGGCTGCGGCATCGATGCAATCAGGTCGCCCCAAACGTCCGCCAATATTGGCTAAACCTTTAACGCATAAGGCATTCCATGCGGTGACGATCTTTTCGTCCCGATCGGGTCGAATACGCTGTTCACGAGCCTTAAGTAGCAGATCACGCGCAGTGCGTAGATCTGCCGCCCGGGTAGCGTCTTCATCGCCTTCGGGCGTTTTAGGACCGTCTAAGCGAAGATGCCATAACGTACCGAAATTCGCTTTTTTCTCAAAGCCATAGTGCTTGGCGAATTCGTCGTAGTCATCGCCAACGACGGAACGCACGTCATCGTACTTCCACGTGTAAAACCGTCCTTCTTCGTCTTCTGTATCGGCATTAAGGTTAGAACAAATTCCGCCACTATTAAGTTGCATTTCTCGGATTATCCAATCCGCAGTTTGATTCGCAACGTCGCTATACCAGCCGTTGTCGGACTCGGCGGCACGTCGTGCGTAAACTGATAACAGCTGCCCGTTGTCGTAAAGCATTTTTTCAAAGTGCGGTATGGTCCACTCAGCATCGACCGAATAGCCGAAAAATCCGCCGCCTAAATGATCGAATAAGCCGCCGCGAGACATTGCGGTTAGGGTGGTGTCGAGCATGTCGCGAAGTCGATCGACTTTGATTTTTTCGTCGCTGGCGCTGGCTACGTCCAGCATTAACTCCAATCCCGCCGGATGCGGCGACTTCGGCTCTGCGCTAAAGCCGCCATTTTCGGGATCAAAGCTACTATCAATTTGACCGCACGCTCGATCGGCCACTGTTGCGTCGAACTCGCCGCTGAAAGTTTCAGCCGCCTTCGTCCCCAGCGCTTCGCGCATCTTCATTTTGAACTCGTCCATTTTTTCATTTTTGGAGTCGTAGGTTTTCGAAATCCCGTTCAAAATATCGCGAAAACTCGGTTGGTCACGAGTCTGTTGCGGTGAAAAGTACGTGCCGCCCATAAGCGGTAATTGCTCTTCTGGTTCGAGAAACATCGTCAGCGGCCACCCACCGGGCTGTCGGTTGAGTAGCTGCTGCGCACCTTGGTAAATGCGGTCGAGATCGGGACGCTCTTCTCGGTCAACTTTAATGTTGACGAAATGTTCATTCATCAATGCCGCAACTTTTTGGTTTTCAAACGATTCGTGGGCCATGACGTGGCACATATGATTCGCCGAAAAGCCAATCGACAACAGGATCGGCTTATCTTCGCTTTTAGCTAGTGCCAGCGCTTCTGCATCCCACGGATGCCAATCAACGGGGTTGTCAGCGTGCTGAAGTAAATACGGACTGGTTTCGTGTTGAAGTCGGTTCATTTTGGCATCCTGTTAAATCGCGGCGCTACATTATCATAGGTGTGCGGTTGGCTATACTGCCGCAAGCGCAATTGGCGGACAATCGTATGGGTGGAAGGCGAAATCGCCTAATAGCGACGTCGGAAGAGCACGTTAAATTGAACCAAACGCTCCGTAAACGGAACGTCAGTTGTCAGTTAATGTCGAATTAACCCAATGTGGGTTCCGTCAGGTGTCAATGACTTTATTGAATCTCATGAACGATCTTGAAATTTCTTCGCGCAAGGCGGTTTGGGAAGTTCAGCGAAAGCAGATCATCTATTTTTAGATCCGCACAAAACGAACGAATGGATTGCTGTGTTCGCTTCGGTTGTGCGCGCACCAGATCCAATAAACGTTGCACCTTCCACCCTTCGAATGTGAAGATTGAACGCAGGCCTTCGGCCTCGTATGGCTCGCCTCGACCAACGACGAACCGATGTTTGCCTGCGTGCAACGGAATTTCTTTATCACCATTGTTTCTTAACCACGCTTGGAGAAGCGGCATAGCTGTCATTAGGACGGGTACGTACTCGCCGGCAAGATGGGCCAAAATTGGCAGCAACGACTCTGGAAGTTCGTCGCCGGCATCCCGGTGTGTGTTCGGCACGGCTTCGACCGATCGAATTCGTGCTGCCCAAGCATAAACATTCGGTGCGTGGATGCGCATGATTTCTCCGGAATTTGGATCGTGGTACAAATGCGCATACAACGGGCCGGCAAGCGCGCAATCGGCGAAACTCGGCACGTCACCGAGGATGAAATTGTCCGTTTTCAAATGATCATCAAGCAACGAAAGCAGCGCCATGTAGCTCGCTTCAACCGCGTCCCGCGTCGTTTCAGTTACGCCAAGATGAGTGGGCCAACCACTAAAGCTGGACGCGATTTTTTCTCCAATTTGTCGCTGCCGCTCCTTCGGTAGATCGGGATCATTGTTACGTCCCATCATCTCCGTGGCGAATTCTCGATTGTACGCCCAGCGATAATGAAGCGCCGGTAATTTAATCCATTCGTCTGCGAGCAACTCGAGTAAGTACGCAGCGAACCAGCGACGCGGGCCATGAGGAATTAGCTGCGGTGTGGTGAGTCGTGCTTCGTAGTAATCGATCATCTCGGCCGTATCTTGCAAGGTTTCGCCGGTTGGGGTGACGATAACGGGCACGATCGGATAGCCGACTCGCGGGACAATTTGTTCGGCGTATGCACTTCGATCCGCCGACACTTCTCGAAACGGGATCCCTTTACACATTAGATATGCGCGAATTTTTGCCGCGTAGTACGATCCTTCTACGCCGTAAAGTATTGCTTCAGACATTATTCTATTGCAAATAATTGCCAATAGAGGATTCGTCGCAAAGAAGTCGACTGCAGCATTGGGTTTTTGGTGGCGACCAGAAAGATCACCGTTCGGACGTCGGTGACCGATCGTTATCCACGTTAAGAGTCTCCGCCATCCCCGTTTTGCCGCTCGGTGCCGGCACTTCTCTCACCCATTCGCCGACGTCGTCGTATTCCAGGCGCAATGCTCGGCTTATTCCAGCGTGCATAACGTACATTGAAATGATGTAGGTGAGCTCAAAAATCGCCTTTTCCGACATCTGGCTTTTAAGCGCCGCGAAAATTTCGTCTGCGACGCGGCCATGCTCTAACGCGAGGGCATCAGTAAACGCCAATACCGCGCGTTCTAATGGCGAGAAACATTCGGCGATTGACCACGAAGGTATCGCTTCGATTTGAGTGTCGCTCAGCCCGGCGTCTCGACATCCCTTACAGTGTTGCGAGAACACGAATTGACTAGCACTCGAATAGCCAGCTCTTGTGACGGCGAGTTCGCGTAACTTTTCATCGAGTTCTCGATCCGCTTGCTGGTACAACATGAAACCTGCGACGGCGTGATCAAAAATGTCAGGAACGTTGGCGAATACCGTCCACCAATTTCCCGGCGTTCCAGTGCCGGTGCCAGGCGACGATGTCGGGTCGCGGTCGCCGAATAACATGTTAAATATAGGCTCTGCAGAAGCATGCAGTTCTTTTCGAGAAACTTCTCCTAATCTCGGCATTGGGGCTTACCTCTTGGGGTTTTTCGTCATTTCGACTTAATAATCGAGTAGTTAGGCCGCGCGGGATGATTCGTCAGTGACGGTTTCAGGCTTCGTCAATTGGCCACACCGGATGTGGTATTTTTCACGTACCGTGTCGAGCGTATTCTTGTACGATTTCAATAGCTTCTCCCGATTTCGTTGTAATTTGAGGCCGCCAAGAAGCCGACGATGCAGCGGAAACCAGCGGTCGAAATCCAACCCACAATCGGCCATGACCTTGTTCGGAACGACGCTGATAATTAGCGTAATGTTGTATAGCACTTGGGTCATCGCGGCGAACGGAAATGCAACCTTATCCTGCGCGAGGAGGGCAGGATAATCCATTTCGTACAATGGTAATTTCTTTAACTGGCCTAAATAAAATAGGTGCGTTAAAAAGTATGCCGCAAACGTCGTTAAGAAATGGATCCCCGAAGTCGGTTGTACAGATACGACGGTACCGTGTGCGGAGATGAACGGCTCATACGCGGGCGTATCACGCATGACATAACCCGTGCAATTAATAAACCAACTCCCCGGTGTGACTGATTTTGTTTCGCCGCTTCTAAATTGAATGGTCGGTTGCCCATCAATATCGTTGACGTCGGTGACGTAGTCGCGAATGAGATCGTCTATGCCATTGGCAATCGTTGCATTTTCTTCATTAGAAAGAACGCCGAACATATATTGGCCGCCGGCGCCCTCGAGGTGGACGGATCGATCGAGCCTAAATTTCTCAAAGATTTCTTCTGGATTGTCGCCGGTGTATTGTCGACACAATTGCATGAAATATTGCAGCGTCGTTGGCGGGCCCCACCAGCGCTTCAATCCATCGGGAAAACTGATATCCCGACTCGCAAAGACCGTACCGTTGCCGACGATAAGTGATACGTCCTTATCGGGATACCGAGAAACTAACGCGTGAGCCGTGTCCATGCCCGTTTTGCCGCCTCCGACGACGTACACGGGCGCGTCGCTTCGTTGCAATTCATCGCCGAACACATCCTCGTCATTCGGCGAAATTGATCGGACTTGCGAACTCGATAATGGCAGGGATGGATTTTTCGGGATGTTAAATCCGAATGCTTTGATACATTTCTTTGCTTTAACTAACAGTGGCTTGGCGCCAGGAGTACCTGCACTGCAGACAATTTGTGCTTCATATCCATCGCCGA
>CAWLAW010000318.1:0-4658 GCA_963854885.1 Gammaproteobacteria bacterium
CAAGAGCTCGCGGTTGCCGCTCATTGGCACGAGGGTTTCATAAAATCTTGCGCGTTCGTCGAGTACTTTTTGGGTATCCGCTTGATCGCGAAAAACCATCAAGCGCCAATAGGCCGATTCAAAATCGTTTCGGTTATTGCCGGTCTCGATGTTTTGCGCCGCCAATCGCGCCGCGAGAGCGGTAAGCGATTCTTGGATAACCAAAATATCCATGACTTCGCGACGCGTGAGTTTTCGTATATAGGCGCCGCGGTGTGCGATCAAATGTACGACGCCTTCTGCAGACAAGCGTTTAAACGCTTCGCGCACCGGGCCGCGGCTGACCTTTAGTTCGCTGGTGAGATCGGCCTCAATGAGTCGCTGGCCAGGAACAAAGCGTCCGCTCTTGATACCATCAAGTAAGACCTGGGCGACTTGATCGGGCGAGCTGAGGGTCACAGTGACTCCTGTAATTGACGAATTGCGAACATTTTTGTCATACAATTTTATCTACAAATTAGACGCCTCGATTAGCGCTGTCAATTTCGAATGCGCAGCCAAGGCATAGTGATTGGGGGGGAGGAACAACCAATGAACGGACGAGTAGCAGATAAAGTCACGATTGTTACCGGTGCTGGAACCGGTATTGGCCAGGCATCAATGATTTTGTACGGCCAAGAAGGGGCAAAAGTGGTCGGTGTCTCTCGCACTCAGTCGGCACTCGATAAGACTCTGGAGTTAACCCGCGAGGCGGGTGGTGACGGCTTCGTCGTCGCGCAGGACTTATCGACTGAGTCCGGTGCGCAAGCGGTTATTGACGCCACGATGGAGGCCTATGGTCGGATCGATATCCTAGTTCAGGCGGCTGGCGTCGGTTGGAGTTGGGGGCAAGATCAAAGTCCTGGGTCGATGGACGACGTGGCGAACACGTCCGCCGAGCATTGGCACGAAGTAATGCAGATAAATCTCGACTCTGTTTTTTACATGTGCCGAGGGGTCGTGCCAATCATGCAAAAACAAGGTGGTGGCTCGATCGTTAATGTCGCCAGCATTTCTGGATTCGTCGGTATGACGACCGCCCACACATACTGTGCGAGCAAAGGAGCGACAATAAATTTAACCCGCGCGATGGCGGCAACTTATGCGATGGACGGCATTCGTTCGAACTGCGTGTGCCCCGGCTATACCGATACGCCGATGATAGCGTCAGTAATGGGTATGTTCGACGACAAAGCAGCGGCCGATGTCTTGACTCCAATGCAGCGCGCCGGGACGCCAGAAGAAATGGCATACGGCTGTCTTTATCTAGGATCTGATGAGGCAAGCTACTGCAACGGCGTCGTATTGCCAATCGACGGTGGAACGACCGCACGCCAATAGCGATTGGTCGACGGCGCTTTATTTGACGTTGTATCGTACGGCTGGGAGTTGGCGCGAATACGAATACGTACACGAGGAAATTATCCCGCGCGCTGTTACCGGATAGCTTTCGGGCTGTAGATATTTCGATCGTGGCGAACGGCCGCGGCGCAACGGCGTTTAACCGAATTCAGTGTCGATACACCATTGTCGACATTCTATAAATACAACAGAAAGAGGAAATCCCATGCGCGGACTAAGCGGAAAATCGGCAATCGTAACAGGCGGCGGTCAGGGTATCGGGGCCGCGATCGTCCAACGATTGGCAGAAGAAGGGGCGAACGTCGGGGTCTACGATATCCACGCGGAGAACGCCGAATCAACGGCCGCGGAGGTTCGTAATGCGGGTGGAAAAGCGTATGCGGTGCAAGTGGATTTAACCGATCACGATGCTGTCTCTGAAGCGATCCGTGCTACGCACGCCGACCACGGTCTTAATATCGTTATTAACAACGCCGGCTGGGATCAATTTATCCCGTTCGTGGATACGACCCCAGATTTTTGGTCAAAGGTGATTGATATTAACTATCGCGCACCACTGTCTGTATTGCATACCGCAATTCCGCTGCTAGTTGGCGCGGGAGGGGGCCGAGTTGTGACAATCGCCTCGGACGCGGGGCGCGGCGGCTCGTCTGGTGAGGCAGTATATTCTGGTTGCAAAGCCGGACTCATGGCGTTATCAAAATCGCTCGCGAGGGAACATTCCAGGCACAATATTTCGTTCAATGTTGTTTGCCCTGGCCCGACTGAGACGCCGTTGTTCAATGGATTTATGGAAGAGGTCAGCAATCCGGATAAATTGCGCGAAGCGTTCCGACGATCCGTCCCAATGGGCCGCCTTGGCGAGGCAGCCGACTTACCCGGCGCGGTGGTATTCTTCGCCAGCGATGACGCTGCCTATATCACGGGGCAGGTGCTTAGCGTTTCCGGGGGCCTGACTATGATCGGCTGAACGTACAGCGCTTTAATCGCAGTTAACGTTAATTAGTATATTTTAGTAAATATCTTAATTTTATTAAATATTTAGAGAGTAAATCGATTATTATTTCGAGTATTTACTATAGCCAAACCGTCGTCCGGTACTCACGAGCCTTGTGTCGGGCTAAGCTATAGGCGCTATTGCCGTTACTGGAAAAATTGGAGATCAAAGTGATGCACATTCGAAAATACGATTTTGATTATGCGCGGCGACATTTTCTGGAAAAGACTGCACGCGGACTCGGCGGTGCGGGTGTACTTACCTCGCTATGGCCGGAACTATCGTCGGCCGGCGATGCAACAAATGCGTATCCGGAAGAGCTCCTCAGTATCGAGGCGTATACCAAAGGCCGAGTGAAAGTTGGGGATGTGGTCGACGCAGACAACGTCGAACTGATTCAAGATCTACTTGACCCTGTGACGTTTCAGCAGATTTCACAAGACCAACGCAAAATTTTCATCCAACCGGAAGTTCAAGACATCGAAACGATGTATCCGCCGTACTTCCTAGATGCGACGTTGCGCAATCAAGGTCAGGCAATGTTCGATGACGTCGGCAATGTACGAACAAAGGACGGCAAGCGATGGATCGGCGGAATTCCATTTCCGGATGTACAAAATGGCAACCAAGCAATCGCGAACATCACGCTGAGTTGGGGTCGGCACGACAGCGCTCTATATGCTACCCAAGCAGTGACCGTCCATCCTGACGGCGCCGAAAAGTACGAGTACGACTGGGTATGGGCGGAGCAACAAGTCGCCGGCCTTGTTCACCCAAAAGAGTCTGGTCCGTATCTGGCGGACTACGATGATTTATCGCGCATGCAGGTGATTTGGTTTACCCACACGCAGGATGTGCGGGGTCACGCATTCTTGAGTCACTGGAAATACGACCAACGCGACGTGCCTAAACTTTGGGGGTACTTACCCACCATGAAACGGGTCCGACGATTTCCCGCCAATCAACGGTTCGAGCCCTACATGCCCGGCATGAACTTGTTTCTTTCCGACGCTTGGGCGTCCGGTGACCCAATGCTAACGTGGGGTAATTATAAAATCATTCATCGGGGGCCGTTTTTGGGATCGACACATTTTCAGTGGACCCCGGAAAACGAGAACTGGCGTCCGCCGTTGGTAGGCGGCGCACAAGACAAAACCTATTTTCATGTCGGTAAATCGCTGATCCCCGAAGTCATTGTCTTCGAAGGGGAACCTGTCGGCTATCCTAAGTCTCCGGTGAGTAAACGTCGGATATATATGGATGCTCGAAATATGGGGCCTGGAATGGCCGTGACCTTCGACCGCAACGGTGAGGTTTGGAAGGCTGCAGAAGGTGGGGGAGGACTCGCGAAGTCTGACACTAAAGAACTGCTGACCAGCGACGGTCGAGCGGAGTGGAGTTGGTGGTGGGCGATGAGCCATGACATCCAAAAAAACGTTGTGTCCAGACTCCACCACGCAGAAACTTGTCGCGGTAACGGGGTTTCGGCCCTAGATCCTGATGAGGATGTCGTATCGGAATATATGACCAAGACGGCGCTGCAACGACTAGGCTTCTAAACTCGCGGCGCTGACCAGATCGCCGTAGGTTTCAACGACGCCACAAATAGCAGCCCGCGGTGAGGCTACCTGCGAACTATGCAATGGGGTCGCTTGCAGAGGGCTTCGCATCACTAAATTTTGGCATCACGTCCTGCGCGAACAGCTGCATGGACGCCACTACCTCGCGATCCCGTAGCCCGCCCATATTGCAGAAAAAGATGACATTCTCGATGCCAATGTTACGGATTTCGTCGAGTTGATCGGCACAACGTTCCGCGCTGCCGATCAACGTCGCTTCGGCAATATTATCGTTATCAAAACTCAGACCAGCGGCTTTCCCGCTAGGCGCCCGAGCAACTTCCTGCGCGAGCTGTAAAAACTGACGGTAAGGGTCACCTGCAGTTGCCCACGCCTCGTCATGAGTCGTCGCGGTATACAGGCCTCGAGCAAGTATGATCTTAGTCGCTTCGAACGGCTTGGCCGCGCGGTCGCAAGTGTTTTTGTACGAACCTAACCATTTCTTGATGGTGGCGAGCGATACGGCTTGGGGGAGCATGATCCCCCAGTCGTTCTCAACGCAAGTCTGAAATCCGTCGTTACTCGTGGTGGCCATCCAAATCGGAGGGTGCGGTCGTTGAAGCGGCCGCGGCTGCGGGGTCGCGTTATGGTATTTCCAATATCGCCCCGAATGAGAAAACGGGAGATCGTCACACCACGCACGCACGATTACATGAATGGCT